>NZ_NDHW01000096.1 GCF_002251945.1 Pseudanabaena sp. SR411 | reverse complement strand
GCTGGGAAGTCTGGGAATCGCKTACCAAAACCTCGGCAAATATGACAAAGCGATCGAGTTCCATCTGCAATACTTAGCGATCACGAGGGAAATCAAAGACCGTAATGGTGAGGGCAAGGCTCTACATAACGTAGCCACTGCCTATGGAAAACTAAATCGCGATCGCGAAGCGATGATTTCCTATCAGCAAGCATTGAACATTGCTAGAGAAATCGGCGATAGAAATGTCGAAGGTTATGCTCTCGCAAATCTAGGAGGTGTATTATCCAAAGCCAAACGCCCCGAACTAGCCATTCTCTTTTACAAACAATCAATCAACGTCCGCGAAGCGATCCGTAAAGACATTAGTAAACTCGATAAAGATATCCAAAGATCCTATTTAGAAACCGTCTCTAGCAGCTATAAACGCCTCGCCGACCTACTGATTCAGCAAGATCGCATTATGGAAGCCCTACAAGTCCTCGATCTCCTCAAAGTCCAAGAACTCGAAGACTATTTCAAAAATATTAAAGGCAGCGATAGATCGGCTCAAGGTGTCCGACTTTTAGATCCAGAGAAAGCTATGAGCGGAAAGCTTGGAGCTATTAGCTTTGAGAATAGTCCTGAAATTAACAGCCAACTTGCCAATCAAATCCAACAACTTCCCAAATCAGAAATCAACAAAGTACCTGACTATCTCCAAAAAATCCCTCAAGGAACAGTCTTACTTTATCCCTTGATTTTAAGCGACAGACTCGAAATCATCCTCTTCTCACCCAACACCACCCCCATCAGCCGCACCGTCAAAATCTCACAAAAAGAACTAGAAACCCTAGTGATTGATTTTAAAGCTGCACTCCTTGACCCTAGCAACGAAGATGCCAAAGAGACTGCGACAACACTCTACAAATTGCTGATTAAACCCATCGAAGTTGAACTTGTCCAAGCCAAAGCCACAACAATCCTCTATGCACCCGATGGACAACTGCGATACATTCCCATCGCCGCACTCTATGACGGGAAACAATGGCTAGCAGAAAAATATCAAATTAGTAACCTCATCGCTTACAGCCTCTTTGATTTTGCATCAAATCCCAAAACTCAACCCAACATCCTCGCAGGAGCATTTGGTGGTAAAGCTGGCGATAAAAAGTTTGGACAAGATGGTTTACCTGCCACACTTACAGAAGTTCAAGCGATCGCAAATTCTTTTCAAAACTCAGTTACCTTAATCGAAGAAAACTTTAGTCGCCAAGCGATCGAATCCAAATTCAAAAATCATAATCTTCTCCATCTCGCTACCCATGCCGAATTTAACAAAGGTACTCCCGATCAGTCCTTCATTATCTTTGGCAATGGCGACAAAATCTTTCTCAATGAGATTGCTGATTGGCAGATTCCGAATATCGATTTGATTGTCCTTAGTGCCTGTCAGACAGGCTTAGGCGACCTCGGTGATGGGGTAGAAATTTTAGGATTTGGCTATCAAGTCCAAAAAGCAGGAGCCAAAAATGCGATCGCCTCACTCTGGAAAGTTAATGACATCGGTACACAGGCTCTGATGGCAGCATTTTATAGGGAGTTACAAAAAGGTGATGTCACGGTTACTGAAGCATTACAACGAGCACAAGTTTCTCTAATTAAATCATCGGAATTTAATCATCCAAATTATTGGTCAGCATTTTTTGCGATCGGTAATGGGCTATAAGAAAACATCTAAAAATTGTTGCAAATTCTGTAACCGATATATAAATCGTTTAACTTTGATCGTAATCTAATGAAAATCTAACCTTAAAACTTAGAGATAAGGCTATGCAAGTCAAAACATGGAAAGTTTTAATCGGATTTGTGCTTGGGATCGCGATCGCCTCTTTATGCGGGATCATGCTTCAGGCTCCATCGGAGGCACAATCACTGGATGCGCTACTGACGCAGGAGGAGATCGCTCCTGTACAGATCAATCAATCGCAAACCCTTAACACAAATCCCAACGGCTTTGTTCCTAGACTATTGCGCCAATCGGAGCAGCCCAGTTCTAATCGTGGTGTAATTGGGGCTGATCAGCGCCAACCCATGATGAGCCGAGATTACCCTTGGTCTACCGTGGGTAAGGTGGTAGGACTGACGGAGAAAAATGAAAAATATGCTTGCACAGGAACCTTGATTGGAGACTACCATGTGTTAACCAATTCTCACTGTGTTTACGATCGGGGCAAGTTAGCCAAGAAAATGATCTTTTTACCCAACTTGATCAATGGAAGGTTACGGAAAAAGACAGACTATGCAGTGGTAAAAGAAGTTTTTGCAGGAACTAAGAATTCAGAAAACAACTCAGCAGACGATTGGGCGATCTTGTTACTGAACAAGCCTTTGGGTGAGAAATATGGATTTCTGAAGTGGAAATCACTTTCTTTTTCAGTGTTGCAAGACTACAAAAAGAAACTATTCGTGACAGGCTATTCAGTCGATTATCCTGATCCGAAACGCTATGCAGACTTGCAAGCAGGTAAAGGAGAGACGGCTGGTGTTCATATTGGCTGTAGTGTAGTCGGTGAATTGGATGGTATGTTTGTGCATGATTGCGACACCAACTCTGGGGCTTCTGGTTCCGCACTGATTGGTAAGATTGATGGTGCTTATCATATTGTCGGACTCCATGCGGCAGGGCTGAAGTCTCGGACGGGTAAAGGACTTGAAAACTATGCAGTACAGATTAGCAGGATTGAAGCGGAGATAAAGAAAAGGACAGGTAATTAGCCCTGTCTACAAGTGCTAGAGATACTTGTGGGCTAACCCAAAAACTTCTCGGTACAACGAGCAAAAATCTCTACCCCAGTCGCGAGAACCGTCTCATCGAAATTGAAGCGAGGATGGTGGTGAGGATAAGCTAAACCCTTATCAGGATTTGCAGAACCAAGAAAGAAATAGCAACCAGCAACAGCTTCTAAAAAGAAAGAGACATCTTCACCGCCCATCGTTTGACATTCAGGAACGATTCCTGCGGGAGTTTCGATGACGGTTTCGGCAACAGAGCGAACTAACTCAGCGATCGCATAATCATTGATCACAGGTGGATAGAGCTTGGTGTAGTCCAACTCATAGGAAGCACCATGAGCCGCACAAACACCAGCGATCGCCTCTTCCAAACGTAATACTAACTTTGCACCAACTTCAGGATTAAAAAACCTCACAGTGCCACTAATCATTGCGGAATCAGCAATAATATTTGTGGCGGAACCTGCGTGAAATTCGCCGATGCTAATAACAGCAGATTCGAGAGGGCTAACATTGCGGGAAACGATGCTATGAATGGTATTTACCACTTGAGCCGCGACTAAAATCGAATCAATAGTTTGATGGGGAAGTGCGCCATGTCCACCCCGTCCCATAATTTTGCAATAGAAGTATTCCGTTGCAGCCATCAATGCGCCACTTCGCACACCGACCGTACCAAGTGGCAAATTATTCCATAGGTGCAAACCTATCACAGCATCAACTTTAGGGTTTTCTAACACCCCTGCCTCGATCATTGGTTTTGCGCCCCCCGGTCCCTCTTCGGCTGGCTGGAAAATAATTTTCACCATGCCACTAAAATCGTCACGATGTTCCCAGAGATATTTTGCCGTACCCAAGGCGATCGCTGTATGTCCATCATGACCGCAAGCGTGCATCAGCCCATCAATTTGTGATTTATAACTAATGATATTTTCTTCATGAATTGGTAGTGCATCCATATCAGCACGGATCGCGAGGACTTTGTTATTTCCTTGTTTCTTACCTGCGATCGTTGCCAAGATACCTGTTTTGGCGATACCTGTTTGATGAGGAATCCCCCAAGCCGTCAATTTTTCAGCGATCGCATTAGCCGTGCGCTTTTCTTTAAACCCAAGCTCAGGAAAGCGATGAAAGTCTCGCCGCCATTGCACGAGACTAGGTTGCAGATCGAGGATATCGGCACGAATCTTGAAGTTAGTATGGGTGGGCGAGGCGGTGGTCGCAAAAGTCATGAGATTGTTATATTGAAATTGCAGAGACTACTAATTTCAATATAACAATCAAATCCAAGGAAAGGGGGGGAATCTCAGCGTCGTCCATTTCCTTGGAAGGAGATTTGTTTCAAGGCTTTTTGCAAGTGGGAATGGAAGTAGTCTGCTCATTTGTGAGAGATTCGTCAAGGCATAGCACCTGTGTGAAACTCACTTCTAAGTCTTGCTCATCTAATTTGAGAGAGCGTCCTTCTAAATCCTCTCGACTAGGATATACACCTCCAAATCCACCTGCAACTTTATTGGTAAGTGTGAAAGTAGCAGGCTTAAATCCTGTTGCTGTTGCTGTAACTTCGTAACTGCCTGGAATTCCATTGGCGGTAAATGTTGGAGCTAAGGCAATGCCAAGATTATTAGTGAGGATATTGGTATTTCCTGCAAATACTCCATTGGCACTACTAGACGATGGAGTAAAGGTGACGAGAATATTTGGTGCAGGAATTGGGCTATTCACGAAGTTTTCGGTGACTTGTACGCCTAGCAGTTGAGGAAAACTGGTGTTGATGTTGGTACTCTGGGGTGTGGTGTTGGCGAGAGGTGTGAGGCTAAAACCTTGAGATTCAAATGCACCAATATCGACAACGCCACCAAAAATACGGGTTGCACCGCGTTGATCGTTACCTACTGGGGCATTAGCATTATTACCAGCATTTAGGGCTGGGCTATTGGGTAGGAGGGCGTGGGTTTGGGTTAAGCTGCCATTGTTGGCAAGGGGTGCAAGTTGGGGATTGAGGCGGTTGGCGGCTGTGCCAACTAGAGTGCTGACGGTAAAGTTTGCGCTACCAGTTGTATCGCCGATCAAGTTGTTACCACTATCAATAAATATGCCACTAACGTCAGGATTTTTTACTCCTAATCCTGCATTGTTAGGAGTGTCAAAGTTGCCTGCAATAATCGAGTTCCTGATAGTAACTGCGCCGCCGCCGTTCAAAATCCCGCCCCCATTGCCTGAGTTATTGTTATCGGCATCGGCAGTATTGTTTGTGATTGTGCTGTTAGCGATCGTCGTAATAGTACCTACGTTAAAAATCCCACCACCATCATTATTCGCCTTATTCCCCGACACAGTCACATTTGTGAGGGTTATGCCTCCAAAGCTATAAATGCCACCACCATCATTAGCAGTATTCCCTGACACTGTACTATTGGTGAATACTATGGGACCACCGTTGCTATAGATCCCACCACCAGTAGTGCCAGAAGTATTACCAGACAAAGTACTGTTAATGACATTCATAGTCCCACCTCCCAAGGCGTAAACGCCACCAGCTCTTTGACCAGCCGTATTGCTTGATACAGTGCTGTTGTTGAGAGTTACATTTCCACTTACGCTATTAATCCCACCACCTCTATTACTAGTAGAATTATTGCTAACAGTACTGTTGATGAGAGTCACGGTTCCATTGCTGATAAAAATGCCACCACCACCATTAAAACCAGGACTATTAGCAGCAGTATTACCTGACACACTGGTGTTATTGATAGTCAAGTTCCCATTGCTAAAAATACCGCCTCCACTATTATTAGTTGCTGTATTACCAGACACAGTACTATTGGTAACGGTCAAGGTTCCAGTTCCATTGTTGTTTATTCCACCACCATCGCCTGTTACTCTTCCATTAATAATCCTTAAACTATCAAACGTGGTATTGCCATTACCAGTGATATCAAACACTCGCACTGCATTGTTGCCACTCACCGTAACATTGCTGGCTCCAAATGCACCACTGATGGTCAGACCTCCAGTAGTGGTATTAATCGCCAAAGTTGATGCTAAGGTAATCGCAGCTTGAGCGCCATTAAACACATTCGGGTCAAACCGAATGTCATCAGCACCCGCTAGAGCATTAGCATCAAGAATTGCTTGTCTCAAAGATCCTGTTCCAGAATCATTAATATTTGTAGTCGTAAATGTGACAAGTCTACCGTTATAACGATTCTGAGCTTCAGAACTAAACACCACTCCTGTATTCAGTTTCCCAGTCTGATACTCTAGATTCCAGTTACCACCAAGATTACTACTACCTGTGAGGTCTGTCGAAGCCGCGACATCATGACCTGTATAGTTCTTCACCGCCTGAACCAGCGCCGCCCCATTCTCTCCACTCGCCAAATTACAAGCATAGAGCAAGATATTCGCCGCTGGAGATAGAGCCGTTTTCCATGCTTGGAGATCATTGGCATATTTAGCAATATTCTCAGTACTGACAAAATCCTTGCCCAGCCAGAAATTACCTACATCCCCTTCAGATACAATGTGCAAACTATTTGCACCCGTCACACTAGCCAAAGTTGCTGTGACTTGAGCAATCCCATACTGATCAGGATTAATCACCGTGACACTGCTACCGCCCTTAGTGCCATCCAGTAAGGTTTGATAATTCTTAACGGTGCTGTCGATGAACACAAAATTCCAACCCTGTTGGATATTAGTGGCATTCAAAGAAGCTTGAGTGGTGTCGTAACGGTTGGCAAGGACATTGATATTTGCCGCATTGAGATTACCCGTAGCGATCGCCTCTCCCGCTTTTGTCGGTGCAGTGATTCCTGACCCAGACAGTAACTTAGGTAAATCAATTCCTGTGATTGGTTTGGTATTTTCTAATTCTTGCTGAGAAGCGATCGGTAGATCGAAACTGAGAACCCCACCTTCAGGCGTAATCCGCACATACTTGCCATCAGGAACAGCCACGATATTGATTGTGCCGTTAGCTGTTGCGATCGCTCCTGTATTGATAACTATCCCCCCAATTAGGGAAATACTCTTTCCTTGTGAAACATTCAGATTTCCTTGATTGAGAATTACACCTGAAGTTTGACTTTGGTTATTGGCAATAGCAGAACTGGTAAAAGCAAATGCATTGGGAGTGCCAGTGAGATTTTGGAGATCACTGGCACTGGTATTCATACCAAACCAACCATTCCCAATCTGAATCCCACTTGCGGTAGTAGCTGTAAAGGATGCTGGTACATTTAAACTCGCATTATTCCCAAAGATTATCCCTGCAGGATTCATGATGTACAGATTGGAATTACCGCCTGTCAGTTGAATGAGTCCATTGATGACCGAAGGATCACCTCCAACTACTCGTCCAAGAATATTTTGAATGTTTGTTTGACTCAGAAAATTAGCTATTTGTCCTTGATTCAAGCCAAATTGTTGAAAGCTATGGAATAGATTTGAGCCAGCTTGGGTTCCTCCTGTTATGTCAAATCTCTGTCCATTAGGCAGAACGACGGTATTTGTACCATCTTGGGTGGCAGTGATGGGAATCGATTGGGCAGTGACTGGGACTGTCAGCAATAGGGCTGGAGATAGGGCGATCACGGTTGTCCAAAATATACCTAAAGCTGACTTCATACTAATCTCCAGTAACTACTAAATCAAAATTTATCATGCCTTAGAATTTAATTTACATTATTAATCTCTACTTATTAAGTTTATTAAGTCGATCTATCGATAGCCTTAATAAAATTTATTTTACTCAATTTACATAGCTAAATATTTAATCAATATTAGGACTTATGCAGAAGAACAAAATATAGAGGTAATTCATGAATTACTCCTATAAAATAACGTCAACCTTTATTCATTTTTGCGTAATTTCTAAGTAAGAAAGATTAATTAAATATAGTATGTGTTAGTGCAACATAAACCATCCTAATATTTAATTTCAAAAACCTACTTATGTATATGCTAAAATCTCCAATGTCAGTGAGGAAGACAATAATTATGATCATAAAAAATGCAAGAATAGAAGTCAAAGCAATGTCTTACAAAGTGACATTAGGTATTTCTACGCTTATATTGACAGGCACAAATTACCCATTAACAGTTAAGGCTAATCCCGTCTCCTCAGAATTAATGCCTTCACTATCAAACAATATTACTCCTACAAAAGAATTAGCTTCTTCTCCTCTGACTTCTTCTTCTCAAGTAATTTTATCGCCGTCAGAGATAGAGGTAAAAAATTCTAATTTAAACCATGTAACTCCTCATTTTTCTACGCTTTCTCCAATTTCCCAAAACCAGATTGCTCAAACAATTCTGATCACAAAAATTGAAGTTACTGGTAGCACCGTTTTTGATGCTGACAAACTCGATCCTATCCTTAAGCCTCTCGAAGGTAAGGAAGTTAATGAAGAGCAATTAACGGCTGCCGCCAATGTCATTACACAGCTTTATGTTAGTAATGGCTATGTCACTTCGCAAGCAATATATACCCCTCAAAGCGTGGTTGATGGCATTGCTAAGATTCAGGTATTAGAAGGGAAAATTGAAAGAATCGACATTTTAGGTGTTAATGCAGTCAATCCTGACTATGTGCGATCGCGAACTGAACTAGGAATTGGCACTCCTCTCAACGCCAACAACCTAGAAGATCAATTGCGTCTCCTGCGGGCTGACCCCAATTTCACGAGCGTAGAGGCTAGCCTCAAAGCAGGTAGTCAAGCTGGTTTGAGTATTCTCACGATTACCATTGTCGAAGCAAATCAACTTTCAGGTTCTGTCAGTTTTGATAACTTCTCTCCACCTGCGGTTGGTTCGGAACGCATAGGTGCGGGACTAAATTACCGCAATCTGTTCGGATTGGGAGATGTATTTACCGCCAATTATTACCGAACCACCACAGGCGGCTCTAACCAATATGATTTTGGTTTTAGCATTCCCGTCAACCCGATGAATGGAAATGTCTCACTTCGATTTGCACCCAGCAACTATCGCATTACCCAGTCCCCATTTGATGTCTTCAATATTCGCGGCAACAATGAAGTTTACGCCGCTACATATCGTCAGCCCTTAATTCGCAATCCTCGTGAAGAATTTGCGCTGTCTCTAGGCTATGAATATCAAAGAGGTCAAACATTCCTATTTAACGATCTGGCTGTGCCATTTGGGATTGGCTCCGAAGCCGATGGGACTAGTCGCACCAGTGTATTTAAATTTGGACAAGACTATACTAGTCGAGATACTGAAGGAGTGTGGTCATTGCGATCGCAGTTTAGTCTTGGGACAGGACTATTTGGTGCAACTTTTGTTACCAATCCTAGTGCAGCTTTCCTTAGCTGGTTAGGACAGATTCAACGAGTTCAGGTTCTTGGCACTGACACAATTTTGATTGGATCGTTAGATACTCAACTCTCGGCTGATCCACTTCTGCCATCGCAGCAGTTTGTGATTGGAGGAGGGCAATCGGTGCGGGGATTCCGTCAAAATGCGCGTTCAGGTGATAACGGTATCCGCCTTTCTTTGGAGAGCCGATTTGTGGCGGCGCGAAATGAAGAAGGTCGCACAATTCTCCAGTTAGCTCCTTTTGTCGATCTCGGTACAGTTTGGAACAACTCCAGAAACCTTAACATGCTACCCAATCAGAACTTTTTAGCAGGTGGTGGGTTAGGGATTATATTTGAGCCAATTAAACGGCTCAACTTGCGTCTAGATTATGCAATTCCCTTTGTGAACCTCAGCGATCGCGGCTCTAATTTACAAGAATCATCACTGTATTTCAGCATCGGCTACCAATTTTAAAAATAAAAAGGTGTCTTAATCCAAAAAATGATAAGGCGGCAAAGCATTACTCCATGAGATCTGCCAATGGGAATGCTGCTCTTCCCACGATCGCAAGGCTACTTGCAAATACTCGACCTGCGATCGCGGCAATAATGCATAAACACGAACGTCTTCAGAACCTTGAGTTTCTACATGCTGAAATTCAGGTTTATAGAGCTCAGGATTTAAGCTGTCAGTAATCGTCTGGCGATAATCGAGAACTTCCTGTTGTAACTGCGATCGCCATTGTTCCTGTTGCAAATATTGCGATCGCTTAGCTAGGAGATAATCCTTACCTTTGAGGTTTGTAGCAGCTTCCGCTTTGGGGGCGATCGCTGAACCAGTAATTAGAAATTCGGCATAGCCATCTAGTCTATCCAAACTAGCTAATAATCTTTCACCCTCTTCTTGTAAATAAGTTTCTAAGGCACTAATAGATACAAACGCCGTTCCAAAACGCAAAGGCAAAAGCGTGCGCTCATCAAATAATTCACAAATTAGGCGATCGTGTTGAATAATGACTTGCATCAAAGATTGCTCAGGCAAAAGCTTCAACGCCTCAATATCGATGTCTGGCTCGATCGCCGCAATTAGGCGATCACATTGCAAATATTGAATAGGCTTGCCCGTAATTCCCAACGGTCGCGCATCTGGTGCTGGCGGAAGCAAAATCGCAAAAGTATAAAGCATTTTTTCCCTTTTCCTTTTTCCTTTTTCCTTGGACAAAGGTTATCTTCTGAGCTTAATTTGTTTGGGAACTTTGATTTCATGGGTCTTATGGAAGTCATCTTGCACTTTTGCGGTCAAGCTTTTAGAGACACGCTGCACAATGAATCCCAACACACTATCACCTGTTTTCTGAATCATATCCTTGGCTAGTTGCTGAATGAAGGCAGGAAAATGTAGGGAAACCGTAAGATGTAAATCCCACTCGACACTAGTGATTACTGGCTCATAACCAAGCTTTTCCCCTGCTCTCAGTTCCAAAGCCTTCTCTGCCAAACGCATCTCCGCTTGGAAATCCACTTCATAACCCTGCGGTGCTTGCTCAGGAATGGGAATCGTCACAATCCGATAAACACAATTTTGATCGGGGGGCAGCAAATTTAGCCCCACTCTGGCATCAACCTGAAAACCCAAGGCTCCCACTTTGCCTATACCCATTGCATAGCCCGTTTCTCCAATTGGATCAGCTTTAAAAGGGTGAGCGCACCGCCGAAACCATCCCTGATGAGCGTCAAAATATTTCATCACAGTGGTTTTATCAGACAACAGTTCCATGTTGCCAATGTAATGATTATGAAAATGTTGGAAATCGTCGTTTACGTCAGTGGCTTTAGCTAAGTTTTGTCCTTGCTCAGTCTCATCGTCAGGATCTTGAAGATCAAACTGCGAATCATCAGTATTGCCATATTCAGCCAGCATGGCGGCTTCCTGTTCGGCTGTTAACACAAACTCAGAGTCCTCTTCCCCTGTTGACTCGGAAATGAAATCTTGATTTGCAGGCGATCGCATTGGTTCTTGCTGCATGACGGATATCCTAAAATTGCTGATGCGCTAGTTGTTAACTATTTCCATCATAATAGTCTTAGAAGTTCGATTAGGGAAAGCATATGGCTCCGCGTACAGCAGTGATGGAAGCCGTCGAAAAGCTCAACTATCGGGTCACGATAGGTGATGTGGCGGCACAGTCTGGACTTGATCTCAATACAGCACAACGCGAAGTGCTGGCGCTTGCCTCGGAAACTGGTGGCAATCTCCAAGTTGCTGAGTCGGGCGAGATTGCCTACAAATTTGCACCAAATTTCCGTCAAGTCCTTGTCAGTCGTTCATTTTGGCTACAGGTCAAAGAATGGCTTAAGGGTGCTTGGAAATGGGTGTTTTACGCGATCCGTATTTCCTTTGGCATTTTGCTGATTGTATCGATTTTGATCGTAGTACTGGGCATTATTGCCGCGACGATCGCCATCCAAAGTCAAGGACGCAGTGACAATGATCGCGATGATCGCCGTAGCGATAATCGCGGCGGTGGCGGTGGATTTATTTGGCTCGGCGGCTGGGGTAATCCTTTCGGCAACCCATTTATCATGTTTGATCCTTACTACTACGAGCCAGAACAGGTTCGTAAACGCGATCCCAATGACATGGGCTTTTTAGAAAGCGTATTTTCATTTTTATTTGGTGATGGTAACCCTAACTCTGACCTCGAAGAACGCCGTTGGCGAGAGATTGCGACCATGATTCGCAGTAATAATGGTGTGGTTATCGCCGAACAAATTGCACCCTACCTTGATGAAACTAGCCGCCTAGAGGGTGATGAATATTTTGTGATTCCCGTACTATCAAAATTTAACGGGTTTCCCGAAGTCAGCGATGCAGGAACCCTTGCCTATAAGTTTCCTGAATTGCAAAAAGTTGCCTCTGAGCGCAAAGCCAAAACTACCAGTTCTTATTTGCAAGAAAAACTCTGGAAATTTAGCCAAGCTCCTCAAGGCAAAATTGCTTTATCTATTGGCTTAGGCATTTTTTATCTAGTTGCCTCACTATATTTGGGCAGCTTGATCAATGATCCACGACTTGCCAAGTCTCTTGTCGGGTTTTTAGGATTTATCAACGCTGCTTACGGTTTCCTGTTGGGCTATGCGGTGCTATTCCTATCTACACCTGCGGTACGCTATTTTGTCTTGCAATATCTGAATAAAGGTATAGGCGATCGCAACCAAAAACGCGCCGCCCGTGCTGAGCAATTAAAAAATGCATCATCAACTCTGCGCGAAAAGCTAAATTTTGCGCGTACTTTTGCGATGAAGCAAGAGGCGATCGATCAAAATAATCTTGCCTACACCACTGAGCAAGATTTGGCGGATCAAGAATATGCAAAAATGCTCAAGGAAAACAAAGGTCTGTAGATTTTTGGCTTTAAGCGATCGCTGTTTTATAGCTTGATGCTAAGGCGATCGCTTTTGGCATTTATCTAAACCTACATTCCGCTCGTAATGGAAGGGTAAAATAATTACCGAAAATCAAAATCATCGAAAATCAAA
>NZ_NDHW01000095.1 GCF_002251945.1 Pseudanabaena sp. SR411 | reverse complement strand
GTTGATGTCGATTGAACTGCTTCTGCCAATCTTTGAGATCTAACGGCTTGTTCAGAAGCGCTTCGTTTTGGTTCATTTTTTTACTGTCTTTTTATTTCATATTTTACCATGCCTTACAGCGGGAAGGGAGTAGTTAATCAAAACGGAGTAGATCTGATCTCATCAGTCGCTGAAAGGTTTCAGGTATCAAAGGATGCTGCGAGAGTAAGGTTGACACAGTTAAAGCTTTTAGGCACAGAAAATAGTCACCCCCGCCTTTTTTAAAGAAATTGTTAAGAAGTATTGAAATTTTTTTTGTTTCTATGATACGCTAATAAGCATATTAGCTAATCAGCTACTTAGATATCCTTAAGAGGTAAAAAATGCCAAGCTCCCATGAAATCAAGTGCATCAACAAGTCTGATCGCATGAACCCACACGAACGTATTACTGCCATCGGTGGTGTGAATCCAAACGGCACGGCATGGAAACTAACTCAAGAAGAGGCAATAGCTGGAATTGAGAAAGGAAACTGGAAATTCTTTGTGAAAGCCCAGAATCGTAGTGTGGATGTGGTTGTTGCAGTGAGTCGTTTTAGACACAAGTACCTCAAGACTGTTGCTGACGATGAGCAACCCAATAACTTGTTGTCGCTGTACGAATGCCGATACTAATCAGATAGCAGAAACTAGCTACCCCTCTTATGGATTCGTACATTTTGCATCTACTAGAGGGGTGATTTTTGCTTGATTAGGATGGCATAATTTTTGTAAGAACTATCTTGACTAACTTTGTTCTTTTAAGTACTAAGTACTCTGCCACTGTATTCAGCATTAAGGTTGCGGACTTTACAACTTCCTATAGCGATCGCAATCATAAGCTTACCCCTCCACCATCAGGGAAATAGTGCGATCGCCTAAACCCTCAAATCACCAATATAAGACCCAATTTGTTTAAGTCCCTGCAAAACCTGAACACGTTCCGTTGTGTTTTCGAGTAATCGATACGTATGCGATCACTTATTAATCACGACTCACAGTAATTGCGATCACTATAATCACTTAACTTAAAGCTAACTATAATAGTCAAGTAACTTGATCGCATAAAATCTATGGCAGTTCGACAAAGACGTTATAGCAAAGAAGAAATATCCAAGCGTGGACAAGCACTCTACGAATCGCAAATCAAGCAACAAGTAGAAACTGATAACTACGGTAAGATAATAGCGATCGACATTGAAACTGGAGCATATGCGATCGCTGACACAGTACTACTTGCTACCAATCAATTATTTGAGCAATATCCTACTGCCCAACCTTGGCTAATCCGTATCGGTCATCGTGCAGTTTATCACTTTGGTGCAAGGAGCCTAGCCCAAAAGTCATGATACTGGGAAATGTTAGCTTGAGATGTGAAGCGATGCTTCCACTAGTTGTCGATAGTGCCAATGGACAACAACAGGTTATTGATGCAGTCATAGATACAGGATTTAATGGATTCTTGACCTTGCCATCAGAAATCATCGCTAAACTTGATTTATCTTGGAATGGTTCAGATACTGTTACATTGGGGGATGGGAGTGAGACTCTATTTGATATCTATTCCGCAAGAATCATATGGGACGGACAATTCCGTGAGGTTGATATTGCTGAATCAGAAACAGAGCCTTTGATTGGCATGGGTTTGCTCTATGGATACAAATTACAAATAGAAGTAATTGAAAGAGGATTAGTTACAATTGTTGCATTAGCTTGATAAAGCGATCGCCTAGAAATCACGGCTGACAATATTAGCGATCGCCTAAACCCTCAAATCACCAATATTAAGACCCAATTTGTTTAAGTCCCTGCAAAACCTGAACACGTTCCGTTATGTTTTCGAGTAATCGATACGTATGCGATCGGGTACATTTTGGTAGTGATCGCACTTCAAAACAGCGAAAGTTTTTAATTTGTACTTGTTGAATATGCATTTTGATTTTTCTATTAAAGCTCAAGAAAAGCGGCTGGTGCGATGATTTCGATACCTCGAAAGGGATGTAAAACTAATAAATCGCGATCGCCTGTGATCAAACCCACATTCCGCTCTTATTTTACTGAAAAAAATATTTAGAAAGCAAATCCTTATACAGCAAGTATTTTGGGCTTTAATCCCAAAAGAATCACTATTTTAACAATTTAAATAA
>NZ_NDHW01000094.1 GCF_002251945.1 Pseudanabaena sp. SR411 | reverse complement strand
GTCCTACCTATTTGAGTATTACTCCAAAAACGGTTAGAGACCATCTCAGCGCGAAACAGCATCAACTCTATGAGTTAATCTGGCGTAGAGCCGTGGCTTCTCAATGTGCGAATGCTTTGATTCAGAAAAGTCGGGTGATTATTCAGGCTGGTTCGACGCTCTGGCAAACTAGGGGTAGTATTCTCACCTTTGCGGGTTATACGCGCTATTGGAATGATTTGAGTAAGGATAAACATATTCCTGCGTTAACGGGTGGTCAGACCTTGGCGTTGGCGAATGCTGGGTTTACGCAGAAACAAACTCAACCTCCTGCTAGGTATAGCGAAGCGAAGTTGGTACAGGTGCTAGAGCGTCAGGGKGTGGGTAGACCGAGTACGTTTGCGGCGATCGTCAAGACGCTGAAGGAKCGYACCTATGTGTTACTCAAGGGTAAGGTTCTYGAACCTTCGGCTTTGGGGATGTCTACGGATGATGTGTTGCATAAAACTTTTCCCGATCTGCTTAGAGCCGATTTTACCGCAGGGATGGAGACGACTTTGGATGAAATCTCAGTGGGTAAGTTGGAGTGGCAAAGTTATTTGATTGGTTGGCATCAGTCTTATTTTCAGCCAATGTTGGCGCGGGCTTATACGAATCTCGGTGCGGATTTACAACCAAGTAATCGTAAAAATGAGCTTTCAGATGTGGCTTGTCCTGCTTGTAGTCATCCGCTCAGTAAGATTCCTTCTAARAAGGTGAGTGGTGGTCATTTTCTCAAGTGTGAGCATGGCTGTGAGAATCTAGTGATGTTTTGGAGCGATCGCCGTAATCAGTGGGAGATTCCTCAACCGAAGGGTGAGAATGCAGTGACGGCGGAGGTTACTAGTTTTGCTTGTCCTGTCTGTGGTAAGCCTTTGGCTAAGTTTCCCTATGCGAAGGATGGTGTGGATAAGGTGATGTTGAAGTGTGCGGATGCTCAGGCGCGTCAACGCAAGGATCATGCGGAGGTGGTCTTTTTCTGGTCTTCTCAGGAGAAGTGGTGGTCGAAGAAGTTTGGCGATCTGGATGAGGCGGCTAAGCCGAATTTGGGTAAGAGTTCGACGGGGAAGGAGAAGAAAGCTGCTCAGGGGAAGCCGAAACAGGCGGGTAAAGTCGCTAAGCCTAGTCCTAAAAAGTTGTCTTGATAAGCAGGGCATTATTAAGGTATTGGAGCAGGTTGAATGTGCTTTCCAGCATAGAAAACAACTACTTTTAATAGAGTTTCATCGGGAACGTAAAATACTCTATCTCCTCCAGTCACTTCATATTCCCATACACCTCTATATTTTTTGCCTTTTAATGGAAATACCCGTCCAGGCTGTCTCGTTATTGCTGCTGTCTGTAGGTCTTTGTAGCAACGTCTGGCGTTTTCAGGATTTCGCTGGATCAGGGCTTCCCAGTCTCGATTTACGCGGCGATTTTTAGCTACTACTAGCCAAATAGTTTCTATCTTGGGCGTATTAGAAGTCTCAGGTGAATCAGGAGTTGTCAGCTTTACTTCTGGTGGTTCGATATTTTTGTTTATCTCTTCGGTGATGTTTTCTGACATATCAAGATTGCTTGATTTGAGTAAAGGCTGCTTCTAGGTCTGGATTGGCTATGGCTAAGGCGCTCTCATACCATTCATGGATAATTGCTTCTAATTCATTCCATGCCTTGTCGAAATTTTTTGTTTCTTGCAAGGCAACTGAGCGATAGGCTGAGATCACTTCGTTAATAAATTCATTCAATTCGTCTGCGTCAAATGCTCCAAGCCAACCATAGGGATGCTCTGCGCCAATTTTTTGGTTTAGCAATAAACGGAAGGCGGTATTGAGAAGTTCGACAATTTCGCGGCTATGTTGGGCAGTTTTTACAAATAGAGCTACGTCTTCTCGCCGCAGTAGGGCAAAAGATTGATCGTTGCGGGTAATGGTGATGGGATGTTCTAGGGCTTTGTCTAAGATTCTGCCTGGTTGACGGTTTAGCTCGGTGGCTGTGACTAGTTCATCTGAGTAAATGGAGTTCATAGTTTTTTGGTCAACAGTTGGTTTTGAGCGTGTGGGAAAATTGTGGTGATTATTTGGGAGAGTGTAGTATAAATGTACGTACTATTCTACGTTGTTTGCTTTCTAAGTCAATGGCAAGTTATTTTCTAAGTTCTGAAATTTAGAGGATAAATCAGGGCTTGGGAGTAAGTTTGGTTATGATGTTTGTGATAAGTCAGGCTCAATTCTTAGAAAATATGAAAGAACAAGATTTGTTAAATCGGATCTCTTCTAGTCCTAGAGTGATGGTGGGAAAGCCTGTCATTAGAGGGACGCGGTTATCTGTTGAGTACATTTTAAATCTGCTGGCTCATGGTGCAACTGTGACGGAGATTTTGGAAGAGTATGAAGGTTTGGTTGAGGCGGATATTAGGGCTTGTTTGCTGTTTGCGTCTCGTGCGTTGGAAAGTGCAAGTTTTATGCCTTTGGCGGAGATTGCTTAGGTGCGGTTTTTGACGGTTATACTATATCTAATCAATCAAAATTTAGTGTTGTCTACGAGGCAATATGTCTGAGTCGATCGCCTTAGAACTTCCCGAACCTTTGGCAAAAAAAGTTAAGGAAATTGCTGCGCTCAATCGTCAGGGGATTGAAGAAATGCTGATTGAATGGATCGATCGCACTATTAATGAGATTCCCATAGATACTTTGCCTGATGAACAGGTTCTGGCTCTTTGTAATTTGCAAATGGGTGGGCAGCAGCAAAGGCTTTTTAGTGATTTACAAGCTCGAAATAGTGAAGGGTTGCTTAATGCACAGGAAGTTAAGAAGCTGAATGAGTTAATGCAGGTTTATCGTCATGGTTCGGTACGGAAAGCTAAGGCAATGCAGGTTGCGGTGATGCGTGGATTAATCCCTGCTTTGAATGCTGTCTCATGAGTCGTCCTTATATTTCGGTTGAGACAGAACAAAAATTAAAAATAGAACGCCAAACATAAAATATTTCAGGCGATACACCTAAAAATTTTGACTAAAACGCTTTGTGAGAAAGTATTTCAATATTTTCATTTTCCTTCTATTATTAGGTAATAGGAATTTTCACTAGCTCAAAACTATTAAGAACACTAACAATAAATTAAGAGTTTTAGCCTCGTCTTATTGAGAATAGAGCTACTGCCATTAATCTTTATTTGTCCGAAGAATCAGAATCTTTTACATTGTCATAACAGTATTTAGTAAAGCCAGCACTAATAAACAAACTTAGTAATATAATTCCACTATTAATCTCTTGACTCAAACCACATCTCTTCTCGATGACATTCTCATCTCCATATTGTTTGTAATTGACTTCACATTTATAAAACCCAAGTAAAGTAAGAATTAGAGATAGGATGATGCTTGAAACAAAAAAACAAGGGACAAAAACTTGAACTAAGTCGTTGAAGGTTACTTTTTTTTCATAAAGTTTTGATGGTTTAGGATAATCTTGCATAATTGAATATACAATGATATTGCATATGTTTTTAAATCGTTATGAGGAAATTATCACCCAAAGATTTTAAACCTATTTGTTTAGGTATATTAGCTTCATTTGCTGTAGGCGGTTTTAGTTACCTCGCTATGTCAGGTAATCAAAAAAAAATATCTTCTAGACCATCTGTACATGGGGGATATATAGGAGATGGAGACATGAGCTATTGTAAAGAGCTTAATGATCGTATTTTAGTCGTTCATTGTGAGTCAGAACATGGACAAAATTTACTTCAATCATACCCTATTCTTCTTCCAATTCTATGTTTTGGGTTAATTCCTTTAGGCTTTATTGTTATCTACTTGTTTACAGATGAATTTAGTTAGAAAGCAAGCTCCAATTCTAATAACTGGCGATCTCTTTACGTTAAATGATGTTAAACAAATGCTTGATTTATGGGATTGGAGCTAAATCGCTATTTAAATAAGTGCAGTAAAGGTGATCGCTATTTAGTATCTAATTACTAAGAATTACAGATTAGTTCTCATTAGGGAACAAGCCTAATTTTACGATATGAAAATTTAATTTATTCGAGACAGAATACAAATCAAAAATTTATTTCCGTGATACCGTGCTTGCTTAACCATTTTTTTATTGACTCAGAAAGCATTTGACAAGATTGAAAAAAATCGTCCCAAGATTTAAATGCCACTCCATCTTCATTGTTACGATATTTTGATATATCAGAAAATTCACCTTCTCCTCCGCAACCGATACGAACAAAACTTTGAGACACATTAGGATTGGGATCTTTCATCAGACCAACTTCAAAGTGATTTTTTGAAATACTAAATTTTTTCACCTTAGCAGCAATACTCTTCGGTAGGAGTGGATTTGATGAAAAATTTACCAGTTGATCGATTTTATTTTTTTCAGATGCTGTAATGCTAAGATCTGTAAATAAATGCTTCTTCTTAAAAAGACTCTTATCAGATAAATTAGTCAATTCAAAAATATTTTTCTCGAATTTCAAAATTTTGATTCCTTCATTAACTTCGATAGTCTCATATTGATTAATTTCTGAATTATTGAAAGCTGTTAAACTATTTGTTGATTTACGGAGGTAAAAATTCATACATAAATTAGTATTCCCTATAACTTCAATAAGTTTAAGAACTACATCTAGCTGCTTTTCTTGCAACTTATTCTCTATGTACTTTTTGTACGCTAGATAAGCTACATAAAATGTCAAAAATGAAACAATAAGACCTAAAAAGCTAATTAATCCAGAAGAATTTAAAAAGCTAGAAAATATGTTTACCAAACAATTCCACAATTCAAAAAATTGACTATTCATAAGCTCCGATGATTAAGTAATTGTTAACGAGATCTTTCTATCTCTGCAATAAGCTTGAGACTCTCTTGATACATTTCTGTGAATCCATATTTTTGAGAGAGTTGTGAAGCTTTTTGGAGATCCCCTAAAGCTCCTTGCTTATCTCCTAAATCTTTCTTTGTATTTGCGCGAGTAATGTAAGCATAAGCATCATTAGGATTAAGACGAATCGCTTCGTTTAAGTCAGAGATTGCTCCTTGTTTGTCCCCTAAATCTTTCTTTGTATGCCCACGGTTAAGATAAGCATCACTGTTGTTAGGATTAAGACGGAGTGCTTCATTATAATCAGAAATTGCTCCTTGCTTATCTCCTAATGTATACTTTACATTTCCACGATTATAGTAGGGCGAATCAAAGTTAGGATTAAATCGAATTGATTGGTCGAAGTCGATAATTGCTCCTTGACTATCCTTTAATTGGTGCTTTGTCCAACCACGATTATTGTAAGCATAAGCAAAATCAGGCTTGAGGCGGATGGTTTCAGTGAAGTCAGAAATGGCTCCTTGCTTATCCCCTAGTTCAGACTTTATATTTCCACGATTGTAGTAAGCATAAAAGTTAGTTGGGTTAAGTCGAATTGCTTCAGTAAAATCAGAAATAGCTTCTTCTTTCTTTCCCATCTCAGCTTTTATATTCCCCCGAGTATAGTAGTAATCTGCATCAATTACAAACCCATCTTGATATATTTTTTGGGGAGGAGTAGGTGCTGCACAACCGAAAAATGTAATCGTCCCTAAGAAAACAATAGAACTCAAAGTAACGGGAATAAATCGAAAGGTCATAATTTTTAAATCTCAATATCATTTGTGAGTTGTATGCTAACAATTTAGTCTAGATTAGCTTTATGGAAGATATTTTAGCTTCTTGATTTCAGTAATCAACATTCGTTGAAATTATACCGTTATTGATGGATCTCGTTTCATTGAGATTGTAAGAGTCGATTGTCTATAACAATCTCGCTAGAACAAACACAACTCAACCTCAAAATCATTGACAATGCAAATTATCCTAAAAATCACCGATCTGAGTTAGCATTATACACATAGATAGTGTGTACCCATGAATATGTATCAACGCATTAACATCACATTACCCAACGAAACACTACAGCTACTTGATCGCATCGCACCAAAAGGCGATCGCAGTCACTTCATAGACCAAGCCGTTAAATACTACATCAACGCCGAAGCCAAGAAAAATCTACGGGACAAACTCAAACATGGCGCATTACGTCGCGCAGATCGAGACTTAGGGATTACTCAAGACTGGTTTAACATCGATGAGGAATCATGGCAAAACGGAAAATAGAATTTCCCAAGAGAGGCGAAATCTATTTGGTTAACTTCGACCCTACTGTTGGCTCAGAAATCCAGAAAACTAGACCTGCCCTCATTCTTCAAAATGATATTTCTAATCAATACAGCCCCATTACCATCGTTGCTGCCATCACATCCCAATTCGACTCTGAGACATATCCCACAGAAGTTTTAATCAATCCCCCAGAAGGTGGACTAACCGTGACATCTGTAGTACTTCTCAATCAAATTCGTTCCATTGATAAACAACGCTTAGTCAAAAAAATGGGTATCGTCTCCGATCACCTTATGGGATATGTGGATAATGCAATTCAAATTAGCTTAGGTTTAATTGAACTATAGAACTATTTAGCGATCGCCCATAACAAGCTTGCTACAATAAACACAACTCACATTCATCAAATCATAGCCAATGCAAATTATCCTAGAAGTCCCCGATCGCCTCGGCGAAAAACTGCAAAGATTAGGCGATAAACTACCTGAAACCCTAGATCGCCTACTTGAAGAAATTCCCAGCGCAGAAACGATCTCTTACCAAGACGATCGCCAAATTGTCGAACTTCTGGCAAGTCAGCCCAGTCCTGAAGCAATCCTCGCCATCCTTCCCACACCTGCCTTACAAGCGCGGATGAGCGAACTACTCGAACGCAACAAATCTGGAAGCCTCTCCAGAACTGAAGAARCTGAACTTGATCGCTACTTACTCTTAGAGCATTGGGTAAGATTAGCTAAAGCCCATGCATATAAACAATTACAGAAAYCAGCATGAGCTATGTAYCAGTTCCCCTGCGTCGGCTAGTCACCCAACGYGCTGAAGAACAGTGCGAGTATTGTCGATATCCTCAAGCRGCTTCATTCTTTACTTTTGAAATAGAACATATMATTGCTGAAAAACACGATGGYATTACCGAAGCCGAAAAYCTAGCTTTAGCTTGTCCTTGCTGCAATCGTTTCAAAGGCACTGACCTCGGTTCCATTGATTCTGAAACAAAGCAGCTAACCCCATTTTTTAATCCTCGTATTCAGCAATGGTCAGATCACTTTCGCCCAGAAGGAGGAAACATTCTCCCGCTCACTCCTGAAGGACGTGTAACTGCTAAAATCCTCCAATTTAACCTTCAGGAACGTGTTATCGAACGCGAACAACTCATTAGTATTGGGAAATATCCAGTACTCTAAGAACTTCTTTAAGCAACATGACCTTCACAGCAGTCCTAGAGAATATAGCCCGATCGCTTATCGCCACAAAAATAGGCGAGAAACTGAAAACAGCCAAAAGCATATCCCTATCAGGACTATCACGCTTAGGCAAAGGACTGGTTAGCACCTATTTATGTCAACAACAAACCAAACCATTACTCATCGTCACCGCCACCGTCGAAGAAGCAACTCGATGGGCCTTACAACTCCAGTCAATGTCATGGCGAGTCTATCTATATCAACCCCTTGATACATTTCCCTACGAACTAGCCCAAATCGATTTAGAAACCGCTTGGACAAGGATTGAGATATTAGCAGAATTGCTTGCAAAACCACAGAATAATCTAGCGATCGCTACCACCATTAACGCACTACAGCCCCATCTACCATCCACTCAAGTCTTCCAAAAACATAGCATCTATCTCAATATCGGCGATTCGCAATCAGTTAAATTACTTGCTGAGGCTCTAGCAAGATTAGGCTATGCAGAAGTTAAAGAAGTAAAGGAATCAAAACAATGGAGCCGTAAAGGATTTAGTTTTGAAGTGTTTCCAGTTAATCGAAATCTACCAGTGCGCCTAAGCTGCAATCGCTGCACTGTCGAGAAAATCAGAGAATTTGACCCCACTAATCCTAAAAGCTTCACTGACCTATCCAGCATCGCGATCTCCCCTGTCGATTTGCATGAGTTGAACTCATCTCACAAAGCCACATTGCTAAATTATTTACCCAAGAACTTTATTGTTGCCATTGATGAACCCGAACAATGTCAGAGCTATGGCGATCGCTGGTACGAAGCTGCGGAAGAACTTTATCGAAATCAATCGCAAGCCGATACACCGAAACTGCATTGGGACTTTACTAAGTGCGTGACTGAGGCAAAGAAATTTCAGATGCTTCAACTTAGTGAGCGATCGCTTAAACCCAAAGCCAATATTTTTGACTTTGCCAGTGCTTCTATTCCGATAGTTCCCCATCAGTTTGACCAGATTGCAGATCTCATTCGTGAGTATCTCAACTCAGAATATCAAGTCACCCTGATTTCATCTCAACCTTTTCGTGTGGCAACTTTGCTCAAAGAGTATGACTGCATTGCTAACTTTGTCAGTGATTCTGATGATTTACAGTCAATTGCGCGGATTCAGAAAGCTGGTAAACCCGTCATTTTGAAATATTCGGGACTGTCAGAGATGCAAGGTTTTGTTTTGCCTAGTTGCAAGCTTGCCCTATTGACCGATCGCGAATTATTCGGACAGCAATTATTAGCCTCACCCACCTTTGTGCATCCCTCACGGATGACTGCGGCTAAGTCAGTTAATCCTGACGAGCTAAATGTGGGTGATTATGTCGTGCATCGTAAATATGGAATCGGCAAGTTTACCCGCTTTGAAACCATTGAAGTGAAGGGAGAAAAGCAACCGCATTACATCGTTGAGTTTGCTGATGGTAAAACTGCTGTAGCGATCGCGCCAGAAAATGAGAAGATTCTCTCCCGCTATCGCAGTGCTTCTAATAAACCTCCCAAGTTAAACAGCATCGCCAATACAAAAGCATGGGATAACGCTCTCAGCAAATGCCAAAAGGAGATTTACAAGTTAGCAAGGGATTTACTGCAACTCTATGTTCGCCGCGCCAATTTAGTCGGCTATGCTTTTCCACCTGATACCGATTGGCAACAGGAGATGGAGGATTCTTTTCCCTATCAACTCACACCAGATCAGGTCAAATCTGTGCAAGATGTCAAACAAGACATGGAAAGCGATCGCCCGATGGATCGGCTGATTTGTGGTGATGTCGGTTTCGGTAAAACGGAGGTGGCGGTAAGGGCTATTTTTAAAGCGGTATGTGCGGGTAAGCAAGTGGCTCTGTTAGCTCCCACAACAATTCTGGCGCAACAGCATTTTCATACGCTCCAAACTCGCTTTGCGGCTTATCCTTTCACAGTGGATATTGTGAATCGGTTTCGCCCTGCGAAGGAGCGCAAGCAGGTTTTACAACTGGTTGCGGATGGCAAAGTCCAAGTCATTGTCGGTACGCATCAACTTTTGTCTAAGGATGTGGAGTTTCACGATTTGGGCTTGCTGGTGATTGATGAGGAACAACGCTTTGGGACTTTGCAGAAGGAGAAAATTAAGACGATGAAGGGGAATGTGGATTTATTGACTTTGAGTGCAACGCCGATTCCGCGTACTCTCTATGCGGCGCTTTCTGGGGTGCGGGAAATGAGTGTGATTGCGACTCCTCCTCCCTCAAGGCGATCGATTCAAACCCATTTGTCTGCCTATGATGCGTCACTGGTGAAAACAGCAATTCGCCATGAGTTAGACCGTGGTGGTCAGGTATTTTATGTTGTGCCGCGTATTGAGGGGATTGATGCGATCGCTGTTTCTTTGCAAGCGATGTTACCGAATGTGAGATTGGCGATCGCCCATGGACAGATGCAGGAGTCGGAGTTAGAGTCGGCGATGGTAGCTTTTAATAACAATGAGGCGGATATTCTCCTCTGTACCACGATTATTGAGTCGGGTTTGGATATTCCGCGTGTGAATACGATTGTGATTGAGGATGCTCATAAGTTGGGTTTGGCGCAACTGTATCAATTGCGTGGTCGCGTTGGTCGGGCGGGGATTCAGGCTCATGCCTATTTGTTGTATCCACCTAACCTTGAATTGACGGAGGCTGCGAAGAAGAGATTAGATGCGATTCAGGAATTTAGTCAGCTTGGTTCGGGTTATCAACTGGCGATGCGCGATATGGAAATTCGTGGGTTGGGGGATCTCTTGGGTGAGGAGCAGTCGGGTCAGGCGGATGTGATTGGCTTTGCGCTATATATGGATTTGCTTCAGGAATATATTAATGAGTTACGGGGGAAGATTTTGCCTGAAGTTGCGGATACTGAGCTTCAGTTGCCACGTTTGGTTGCTTTTATTCCTGACACTTACATAGAGGACAATGAGACGAAGATTAATGCTTATTTGACCTTGGCGAAGGTGAAGTCGAAGGAGGAGATTCTCAAGTTGGCTGCGGTGTGGGAGGGGCTGTATGGGGCTTTGCCTGAAGAAACTCAGGTATTGCTCAGAGTAATGGAACTGAAACTGGTGGCGCGTAAGGTTGGGGTGTTTCGCATTTATGCGTCAGAGGATGGGCGCGATCTGTTTCTGGACTCGAAGCTGACGGATTCGCTCTGGGAGTTGCTTCATGCCAAGATCCCGATTGAGTTCTATTATCGTTTCTCTTTTGAGAAGGGGAGAATTAAAATCACTAGTCTGGCTCTCCTTCCTGGGGATAAGCAAGTGCATTTCTTGATTGAGTGGTTAGGGTGTTTTTTGAGTTGAGATTGATACAGTTCTTACAAACTCAGCAAGCCAAATACCTTTTGAACTGTTAGTTCTAAATCAATTCCACTGAGAACAGGTAGTAGATCGCTATCTTTTAGTTCGATTACGCGGCGATCGCTATCTACAACCAAAATATTCTCATCTTCGGCATCAATTAACCATCCGATTTCTGTGCCAAATTTAGCGCAATGTAATAGTTTCCCTAATACTTGTTTGTAGCTCTGATCGGGAGAGAGAATTTCAATTGCCCAATCAGGATAGATTTCAAAACGGTTTGCAATTCGTCCTGATGCTAGTTTGGGGATGCGTTCCCATCGAAATACTGCTATGTCTGGAACGATCGCTCTACCACCAAAAACACATCGTAATTCTGGGAAGGCTTTTGCAATTTTTTGAGGTTTAGCGACTTGATTCACAATCTCGCAGATTTCAATCTGAAGTTGGCTATGTTCTCCTTGGGGCATAGGTTTCTGGATGATTTGTCCATCAATAAATTCAGAAGCGGGTTTTGTGTCTGATAGCTCCAGAAATTCTTCTAATGTTACAGGTTTAATGGCTGTGGCGGTCATGGTTTCACCTTTAGTTAAAACTGTGTAGTTTTAGATCACTGCTTTCCATGTGTGTATTTTAACAGCGATCGCGTTAGTACTAAGCAATCGGCGATCGCGAGTTGCTTGAGAATGCTGATTATGATGAGCGATCACTGTCAATGCAACAGAAAATTGCTGGCGCTCTCAATCAGATTATTTCACTTTTTACGGCTGGCAAAGAGACCTTAGTTTCTATCTTTGGAGAAATACGTTCTAATATTTCATCAACAAGACTGTCCCACTCTTTTTGATGTTCTCTCTTTTGATTTTTTAATTTGCTGTCAGAAGGATAATATTCAATTAATGGGCGATGATCAGCTTCTGCTTTGCGTATAATATCTGCATTTTTGATGCGACTATTAAATATTATTGATGCTTTCTCTTTACTGATATTTTTAGACAGCCAATTTTCAAATTCTACTCCCCAATTTTTAAATTCATCAATCCACTTATTGTTCTCAATGGTTGAATTTGTATCAATCTTTGAATAAAGAACCCCAAGCAATTCAACTTCACAGGATGCTTTACATCTCTTTAGACGAGCAATACATTCAACTATTTTGTCTAATCCCCAATGAGAATACGCATCCAAAAGAGTTGGCACAATATAGTAACGGCTTAAGGAAAGGGCATTTAGAGTAATCAAGCCGAGACTTGGAGGACAATCAAAAATGATATGTGTGTAGGCTTTACCTTCAGGATTCTTTAACTTGTGCAAAGCATTGAAAAGAATATCTGTTGCACTAAGATAGTATCGATGATAGCTGACAAGTTTATCTTGAATGTCTATGAGTTTCAGGCTGGATGGGAGTAAATCAAGATTGAGTCCATCAATTGGTGTCACTCTGATTTTACCGAGATCAAAAGTCTCACTATCATCAAGTCGAGAGATCTCGTTTTCAAAGAGCTTATACAACGTTTGATCTGTTTTATCTATTTCTGCATACTGCTCCTTATCCAACAAAGTAAGTGAAGCATTACTCTGAGGATCTAGATCAATGAGCAAAACTGATGCTTGTTTGGTAGTCCTACCAAATTTTACTTCTCTTTTAGCTAAAGTAGCTGCAACATTTACAGCAGATGTTGTTTTTCCTACCCCACCTTTAAGATTAATAAAGCTTATAACTGTAGCGTTTCCAATCTTCATACGATTTTAGTTTATATGTTGATTCTAAAACATTTAACGACGACAGACCTGATTATAGTTGTTTTGCAGAAATTGCTCTGCAATATAGCCAAATTCTTTTAGATCAGGAATATAGATATGTACCCACGAATAACCTTCTGAAACACCCTCACAACTTAAAACATAAATTTTATCTCCTTTATTCAAAATTGCGAAAACAAATCCACTGCTACCATATACAGTTGCCCTATTTCGGACGTTGACATTATCTGCTATCACTAATGTTGTGGACTGACCTCCAATAAATTTTCGAGCTATAGCTTCTCTAGGATTAAATAAAAGTTTTCCCGCATTAGCTGAAAATACTGGAAGTGATGCAAGAAACACGACTGTAAGTAGAGAGCAAGTTGTAAATGATGTTTTGAACATTGATAGATTCAGCGATAAGACACCGCAAATAGAATTGAATGATGGAGAAAACTGTACCCTTGGCTTTTTAGTGAGTAAAATCTTGCAAATCCAGTTTAATAGAACTTAAAGATAAGATTTTAGCTATTCCCTTAGTATATATCTATATGTATCACAGTGTGTTCGCCATCTTTTTACCTGTGCTAGAAAACTTGCGAATCGTACTTTTGCTTAGATTGGTTGGCGATCGCGTAAATTTATAATTGCAAGCATCTTGCTATAATAGCCGCATAACCTTAGCTCACCAAAAACTTCTATGCTCTCCCAACAGCTTGAAGACAAATCTCAACATCTAGAAACTAGAGTAGCCGCATTAGAAACAGAACTCGCGCAAATGCGACAGATGCTATCTGTATTTGTTCAGAAAAAAACACCTTGGTGGTTAAAAGTCGCAGGTAGCTTTGAAAACGATCCTACCTTTGACGAAGCAAATCGCCTCGGTCAAGAATGGCGCAAATCTGCTGAATAGAGCATCATGTATATTTTTGACACCGATCATCTCAGCCTCATTCAGCGCAATGGACAAGAAGGAAAGCGAATCTTAGCCAAACTTGCAGAGATAGAAGATCCTGAAGTTGCCGTTACCGTCATTACCTACGAAGAGCAAATTAGAGGAAGACTCGCTTTTTTAGCTAAAGCAAAAACATTAGATGAACAAATCTTTGCCTATCAAGGATTACAGCAACTAGCAATCAATTACCAAGCGATCTCCATTATCCCTTTTAGCCGTGCATCCGCCCTAGAACATCAACGCTTACGCAAAGCTTATCCCCGTCTAGGAAATATGGATCTCAAAATTGCCGCGATCGCCTTGACAAACAATGCAACTTTAGTAACCCGTAACAAATCAGATTTTGGACAAATTGTAGAGTTGTCCATAGATGACTGGTCATAATTTATCCGTCCTTATGGCTTATGCCTGACAACATCGACTATCTACAAGGCATTGTCGAACGCCTCACCTTTCACTCCAAAGAGACAGGCTATACCGTAGCGCGGCTAAAAGTACCCAAGGCTCAAGACCTAATCACCGTAGTCGGTAACTTTGCCAATATCCAAGCAGGTCAAACTCTCGCCCTAGAAGGCACATGGCGATCGCATCCTAAATTTGGCGACCAATTTCAAGTCACTCAATACCGTGAAACTAAACCCGCCACAATTACAGGAATTGAGAAATATCTTGGCAGTGGTCTGATTAAAGGCGTGGGACCAGTCACAGCTAGACGCATCGTCACTCATTTTGGCTTAGATACCCTTGACATCATTGAAAATGAGATTGATCGCCTGATTGAAGTTCCTGGCATTGCCAAGAAACGAGTGAAGATGATTAAAACTGCTTGGGAAACCCAAAAGGCGATTACTCCCTTCCCGCTGTAAGGCATGGTAAAATATGAAATAAAAAGACAGTAAAAAAATGAACCAAAACGAAGCGCTTCTGAACAAGCCGTTAGATCTCAAAGATTGGCAGAAGCAGTTCAATCGAC
>NZ_NDHW01000093.1 GCF_002251945.1 Pseudanabaena sp. SR411 | reverse complement strand
CATCGCTGAAAATCACTCTCTTAGTCCTATATAAATTGAAAACAAGAATTTTATATCCCTATTTCTATAATCTTTGGTATCTTATTTCTTCGCAAGCCCCCTACACTTTCGGCAAGCGGCTCAACGCCATATCCAAGTTATCCGAGTCACTCATTCCCCTTGCTCTGGTTTGTGGTTAGCTTGGGTCGGGGAAAAGATGCCAACTTTAGACCACCTTTGGCGCTTGTAATTAGGGCTTACTGAAAAAGCAAGAAAAGCATATAAGCAATGGTTTCTAAGGAGATCGAAAACTGATAAAATGCAAGGAAAAGTATGAAAAGCAAGTAAAACCCTTGCACAAATAAAATTTCATGTACCGACAATCTCCCACGGGACAGCTATCATTCGAGAATTTCTACTTACCATTTGGCGGGAAACTGTCAGGAGACAATCGATGGGTAAGATTAGCGGAACTAGTACCGTGGGAACAATTTGAGAGTGAATATGCAGAACAATTTAGCCAAGGACAAGGAGCGCCAGCAAAACCATTTCGGATGGCACTTGGGGCGCTGACAATCAAAGAGAAGCTAGGAACAAGCGACGAAGAGACAGTGGAACAGATCCGCGAGAATCCATATTTACATTACTTCCTAGGCTTGTCAGAGTACAGCGACAAAGCACCATTTGAAGCAAGCATGATGGTACATTTCCGCAAACGATTGAACCTAGAGATCGTGGGGAGAATCAACGAACGGATTGTGAAGCCTCCCAAAGAATCGGGTCAAAAAGAGAAAGAAGAAAAGCAGGACAAAAAAGCAGAAAAAGAAGAGAAGAAAGTAGAAAAAGAACAGAAAGAAACAGAAACAGCAAATCAAGGGAAATTGCTGCTAGATGCAACAGTCGCACCAGCCGACATCTGTTATCCCACTGACATCAAACTGTTGAACGAAGCAAGGGAACAAACGGAAATTGTGATTGATGCGCTTTACAAACAAGTGAAAGAACAATTACCGAAGAAACCACGCACCTATCGTCGTGAAGCAAGGACAGCTTATCTCCAAATTGCCAAACAACACCAACCCAATCGTAAAAAGATTCGCAAAGCATTGCGCCAACAGTTGGGATATGTCCGTCGTAATCTTGCCCATATTGATACTCTAATTGCCGCAGGGGCAAAGCTATCGGAATTGAAGAAGAATCTCTATCGGAACTTGCTGGTCGTCAGTGAAGTATATCGGCAACAACAATTGATGTACGAGCAAGGTTGTCATCGCATAGACGACCGCATCGTCAGTATTACTCAACCTCATGTGCGTCCGATTGTTAGAGGTAAGTCAGGAACACCTGTGGAGTTTGGCGCTAAACTCTCGGTTAGTTGTGTGGATGGTTATGCATTTCTCGACCATCTCAGTTGGGATAACTTCAATGAATCGGGGGATTTGCAGCAGCAAGTAGAATTGTTTAAATCTCGCTTTGGACATTATCCTGAAGCGGTTTACGTTGACCAGATTTACCGCACTCGCAGCAATCGCGCCTATTGTCGAAATCTGGGTATTCGGATTACGGCTCCGCCTTTGGGACTCGATGATTTGGCGGCTATTCGCAAGCAAACTCTCGAAGATGCTAAGGTTCGCAATCAAATTGAAGGTAAGTTTGGACAGGCTAAACGACGGTTCAGTTTAAATCGTGTCATGACCAAGTTAGCAAATACTTCGGAAACAGCGATCGCTATCACCTTTTTGGTCATGAATTTGGAAAAGCTGCTCAAGCTGCTTGCTTTTTTATTTTTCTCTGGGTTTATGTTTTGCTGACAACACCTTTTTCTGACCTTTGACAAGGTGGCCTTTACCTTTTCTACTATCTTTTGGCAAGTTCCTATCTTGTCTTCTAAGAAGTCTGCTTTTTCTCCTTACCTTGGACTTGCCACCTAATTGCTTTTTCAGTAAGCCCTACTTAATCCCTCAATGGACTGTAAGGGCGGGTTTCCAATCGCGAATCGAGCCTTGTCCATTTCTTAGAAATATTCCGCATCGCCAAATAAGCCAGCTTAAAAGCAGCCTCATCGATCGCATAAATACTTTGAAATTTGAAACTGGTTACTGTCGTGGACGCGATCGCCATTAGCTCTCTTACTCTCAATATTGTTTTGGGATTATTTATCCTGATGTATATATTTCGGATCATCATGACATGGTATCCCCAGATTCCTCTTAAGCAATTTCCCTATAGCCTGATTACATTTCCCACAGAACCTTTGCTATTTGTGCTGCGGAAGTTAATCCCACCGATCGGCGGGATTGATATTTCCCCTGTGATTGGTGTCGGTATTTTTAGTCTCTTGCGCGAAATGTTACTTGGTCAGCAAGGTATTTTGACAATGATGCAATAGATTTACCGCAATTACCGACTAGTTACTCCCTTCCCGCTATAAGATCAGTGAATTAATGAAAAGATAAAATCCAGTGTTTTTCGTAATTGT
>NZ_NDHW01000092.1 GCF_002251945.1 Pseudanabaena sp. SR411 | reverse complement strand
TGCCAATTGGTCATTATTGGTATTGAGGATACCAAAGGGAACTAAAACTGCTGACCATTCGGTATCATGATCGTTAGCTTTTTGGGGTTCTAACGTGCGGGCTTTGCCACCCCGTGAAAGATTACCAATCTTCACGTTTGCTTTGCTATCAATCGAAATTCGCAAAGACCTTGGATTATCTGCTGATGTTTGGTTTTGCTCAAACACATTCGCAAAAATTGCATTGGTTTCAGGAATCTTTTTTAAGGGTTTTGTCTTTTGTGTTTTTTTAGGCGATATCCCATCCGATTTAGCACCGCACCAATCGTTTCCCGTGATGGTAACTTGGCTTCATCGTAACCCTTTGTTTTTACTAACTCCTCTCTTACGGCTCTGGCACTGACACGTGCATACAAAAATGTTGATTGAAATTTCGGATCTGCTTGGGACTGCATATCTACCATTGCGCTTATATCTTCTGTTAAATTCGGCAACATTATTTCGCTTTTGTGTCTTCCTCTTGCTCCATAATTATCGAGACATCTTAGCCCTGTGCGCCGTTCATGCAGTCCTAGTTGCACGCTCTTCCGACTCCATCCAAAAACTGTTTCGGCTTTACGCGCTGAGCCTGCAAAGTAATCCTCGGCAACCTTTGCCATGAAGTCTCGTTTACGATAGCCTGTTAGTTTTTGCGCTGCATCTTTAACTGTGGCTTTGATTTCATCGCTGAAAATCACTCTCTTAGTCCTATATAAATTGAAAACAAGAATTTTATATCCCTATTTCTATAATCTTTGGTATCTTATTTCTTCGCAAACCCCTTAATTCATAAGAATGTTCTACTGGTAGAAGGTGTACAAGAAGTTCGAGTCATTCCAGAACTAATTGAGGCAAATGGTATAGATTGGGGAACAAAGAAAAATCCTATTGTTTACATTCGCGATAATGTTGGTTACTCGAATTTAAGCGATCCCGATCTGATTGCAACTGAACTACAAGAGTCGGGACGTTCCGCGCTTGGCATTGTGCTGGATGCAGATGAGAAACCCTCTGATCGTTGGCAAAGTATCAGAAATGCTTGTCATAAGAGTGTTCCTGATTTGCCAGCAGATCTACCCGAAAATGGCTTAATTTGTGATGCACCAAATGGAATTAAGTTTGGTATTTGGATGATGCCAGACAATAAACAGAGCGGTATGCTCGAAACATTTTTAGCCTGTATGATTCCCAATGAAACCGAGATGCTATGGCAATTCGCTCAATCATCTGTCGAATCAGCGACTAACCAAGGAGCAAATTTTACGGAATTCCAACGAGATAAAGCCAATATATACACTTGGCTTGCTTGGCAAAATCCCCCAGGTCGGCAGTTGCACCAAGCAGTAATGGAGAAAATCCTCGATCCAAAGCATCCACGCGCTCAGAAATTTGTGAACTGGTTTAAGGAGTTGTATGGGTTGTAAGCGATGCTTAAATCAATTGGTCTATTGTGGGGGTAAAGCAAGCAGTACTGTTGAAGTTGTGAAGAAGTAATTCTTGCTAAAACTGCATGGCTAGAATCCGCACAATCAGAAAATAAAGCAATTCTTTACTTGAGCAAATTGTAAAATAGAAATAAAACAATGAAAATATTAGTTCTGAATGCGGGATCGAGCAGTCAAAAAAGTTGTTTATACAATTTAGAAAGTGTACTCCCCGATACACCACCTGAACCAATTTGGGAAGCAAGCATCGACTGGACGCACCATGATGGGTTTGCAGAAATAAAGGTTAAACCTCAACATGGGAAGGTTTTAGAAGAAGAAATTGCGGCAACCTCCCGACCTGAAATCATCGCGCATATGCTCGAAACCATGTGGAGTGGTGAAGCCCCAGTTCTCCAAAGCCCTTCAGAAGTAGATATCATCGGGCATCGAGTCGTGCATGGTGGTGCAGAATATCGCCAAAGTACGATCATTAATGATCAGGTGAAAGAGGCGATCGCTAAATTAGCCATATTCGCACCAGTGCATAATCCCGCGAATTTGGAAGGGATTATCGCTGCCGAAAAGGTGTTTGGGAATGTTCCTCAAGTCGCAGTGTTTGATACTGCTTTTCATGCTCACTTATCACCTGCTGCTTATACTTATGCGATCCCTACAAAATATACGGAGCAAGGGATTCGTCGCTATGGATTTCATGGTATCAGTCATCAATATTGCCGTGATCGCGCCGCAAGTATTCTCAATCGCAAAGTTGAAGATTTACGCTTAATCACCTGTCATTTAGGAAATGGCTGTTCATTAGCAGCCATTCGCAATGGACAGAGTATTGACACGACGATGGGATTTACTCCCCTTGAAGGTTTGGTGATGGGCAGTCGCTCTGGTTCCATTGATGCAGGGATTCTGATCCATTTATTACGTCAGTCTGATATGAATGTGGAAAAACTTGATCGCTTACTCAATCGGGAATCAGGGCTATTAGGTATTTCAGGAATTTCTGGAGATTTACGTCCAATCCTTCAGGCGATCGCTGAGGACAATCAGCAAGCTCAACTAGCCTTTGATGTCTATGTGCATAGCTTGCGATCGCATATTGGCTCAATGCTAGCAAGTCTTGGCGGATTAGATGCTTTGATTTTTACCGCAGGCGTAGGTGAAAATGCTTCCGCAGTCAGAGCTGCTGCTTGTGCAGGATTTGAGTTTTTAGGACTGAAACTGGATTTAGCTAAAAACAATCAGAGATTGATGGATGTAGATATTGCTGCGTCTGATTCGTTGGTCAGAGTTTTAGTAATTCATACCCAAGAAGATTGGGAAATCGCTCGTGAATGTTGGCATCTAAAATAAAAGCGTTTCGCAACGTCACCTTGATTTATGGATGTGATAAAGTTGAGATTATTAGTCTAGAGATAAGTGGCTTATGGTTTTAGCAGCCGTTCATTCAGTCACCTTAGATGAGTTTTCTCAACTTCCCAATATTGAAGAATCCCCAGCTTGGGAATTTCTTAACGGTCAAGTTTTGCAAAAGCCGATGCCTACTTTTTATCACAGCCTTTTGCAAAAATATTTAGTCAGAGTGATCGACAATGCTAATAGCTCTTACGAAGCTTTTCCAGAACTACGCTGTATCTTAAGCAAAAACTCGGTTGTTCCAGATATAACCATCATTCATCAAAGTCGTATACCATCCAGTAATGAACCAATTCAAGGCGCTCCAGACTGGCTAATTGAGATTCTCTCGATTGATCAAAGCACAACCAAACTAATCTCAAAAATTCAAGCTTGTCTGGCTGAAGGATCAAAACTTGGTTGGTTAATTGATAGTCAAGAACAAGTAATCATGATTTTTCGCCCGAATCAGCCACTTCAAATTGTTAGCGGCGATCATCCTCTGACTTTTTTAGATGAGATGTCATTACAACTAACAGCCAACCAAGTTTTTGGTTGCTTACAACGGTAAATAAAAAAGAGGTCGCAATGCGACCTCTTTTTTATTTACCGCTTATTTTGGCTTTGTAACCTAAGCTAAGCAAAATCTGCAAGATTTTTTGACTGCAATCGCCTTGAATTTCGATCGCTTGATCCTTACATGTCCCGCCCGTTCCGCACTGATTTTTTAATTGTTTAGTCAGTTTTGCCAAATTCTCGGTTGTCGTCTGAAAACCTGTGACCTCAGTTACCGTCTTTCCGCCTTTGCCTCGGCGCGTTACTTGAATGCGCGGATTTTGTTGCTGGGGTGGCAGATCGATTTCTTTTTGCTCAGAATCGTCTTCTTCAGGTGTGCCGAACTCACGGTAAACTACACGATTTTTGGTCATTATTCCACCCATGCCGATCGCCATGCTAGTTCGGCTTCCGCGATCGTCTTTTGTTGATATTTCTTTTCTAGCTCATTGTGTAAATGAGCTAGCCTTGCTGACAAAACCCGCAACTCACCACGATGGGACATGACCTTGCGATCGGTGAACTCAATTTCGGCAAGACGAATACTCATCTTCGTGTTTTTATCGTCTTTAGCCTTGTTGTCTTCTGGATTTAAAACTTTATGCTCGACTAAAAGCTTATTCAGTGTTTCCATGCTGTCGTCGAGGATTTTGCTGAGCAAGGTATCAAGATTTTCTTGATTGGTGCGACTGTCGCGATCGCATTCTTCGAGAGTTTTTTGCATCTGCTCACACAGCGATGTGATCGTCTGTCGCAGTGCTTCTTGCAAGTTTTGACGTGCTGATAAAGATAGCGCTAGAAATGCATCAGGACATTTTTGAGTGCAAAACTTAAATACGGTCAGCAAAATTTGTTGCTCTACGGCAAGTGCGATCGCCTGTGAATACTCAATATGAATCACATCGATACGACTGATCGCATCAGCGATCGCCTGTTGGATATTGCTAATATCTTGATCAATACGCACCAGCATCGTAGTTCACACTATTCTTTTCGTATCAACATTAGGGAGTTTAATTATTTTGGGGTAGCGCGGCATCGCCGCGCTACCCCAAAATAATTATTTATAGACAAATTATGCTGCGGGAGTTTCAGGAGTTGCAGAAGCAACTTCTTCGCCAACAACAAAGCGTACAAAGCGGCGAACCTTAACGTTTTCGCTAAGTTTAGTACCAGTTAGCTTAACCAACTCATCAACGGTAATGCTTTGGTCTTTGATGTAAGGCTGATCGAGTAAGCACAATTCTTTCAAGCGCTTTTCGATGCGACCCAGTACAATCTTGTCGCGAATCGCGGCAGGCTTGCTAGCCAAGTCATCCTTACCTGCTTCGATTTGCTTTTCATTTTCTACAAAGGCCGCAGGAATATCGGCAACACTGACGTATTCCACGTTAGGGCAAGCAGCAATTTGCTTGGCTACGCTGTCAGCTAGTTCTTTGAGTTCTTCGCGACGCGCCACGAAGTCAGTTTCGCAGTTAACTTCGACTAGCACACCAATGCGGCTACCAAAGTGGATATAACTATGGACGATTCCTTCAGATGCAGCACGGCTTGCTTTTTTAACAGCAGAGGCTAGCCCCTTTTGTCTTAGGTATTCGGTTGCTTTAGTGAAATCGCCATTGGAGTCAACGAGTGCTGCTTTACAGTCTTTGATACCTGCGCCAGTTCTCGCACGTAGTTCTTGAATTTGTTGGGTTGTAATGTCTGCCATATTAAGTAAGCTTGTTTGGGATTTCTAGGGCAACATTTCGAGGAGCTTAGAGTTTTGCTCGTTGCCGAAAATATCTCTAAAATGTTGTTTGCAGTACTCTAAGTTATCACAATTCCATGTACACAAGGTTTTCAAAATTTGGTGCGATCGCCAAGTGTACGTGGACATAAAAACCAAGAACTGAGTAGCAGCGCAGAGCGCCGCTACTCAGTTCTTGGATGACAGCTATAAATCAACAACTAACTGCCCCCTAGCCCCCAATTCTGGGGGAACAGGAACATAATATTCTTTCGCAGCGCTCCGCGCTGCCACTCAATTACCGCTATAGCAATGCAAGAGATAAATAGGACAAATCAAAACCCAAAAGATGAGTGGCGGCGCGGAGCGCCGCCACTCATCTTTTGGGTTTTATGTCCTGAGTAAAAATTGCTATATAAATCAAAAATTAACTGCCCCCTAGCCCCCAATTCTGGGGGAGCAAGAAACTAATAATATTCTTTCAAAGCCCCCCAGAATTGGGGGATTTAGGGGGCTTAGATAAATCGAAACGTAGGCAGAGAGACTTTTGTGTACAAGATGGAAAAAGAGTCGGCGCGAAGCGCCGACTCTTTTTCAGGTTTAGGCTAATATTTTTTGATGAATTAAAGCTTGCTGTTTAAATTGCTGCACCCGATCGCTTAGTAAGGGATCGCGATTTTCGAGATTATTAACCCAAACATCAGCAATTAACTGAGCATCTTCTGGTAAATCCCCTAATTCCCAACCAGAAATTCCTAGCTCTTTCATCAAATAAGAAACCTTCGGATCATAGCTAATTGCTGAACAATGGCTACCCTCAGATGCTGCCATAATCAGTCCATGCAACCTCATGGCGATCGTCAAATCCACACCATTAAAAATTCCCTTGAGGCGGCGGGGATCTTTTTGGATAATGATTTGGCTATGATTTGGTAGTTTTTCATTGAGTGCATCACAAATTGCTTGGGCGATCGCTTTATCTTGAGAGGGCTGAAAGGGAATTAGCAAAATATGCGCCTCAGTTTGCATCTGCAATTTTTGCAAAGCCTCAGTAATTGTGGCAAGACGACAGGACGTTAGCTCAGAATGCGATCGCAAAACCACAGCAACACGGATTTTCGATAAATCACGATCCATATTCACTGGAGTTGCCGCCAAAGCCCATACAGGATCAGGTGCAACTATACTCTCAACTTGCCAGTCAGCTAATAATTGCGCCGATTGGCGATCGCGTACAGACACTGATGCACATCCCTGAAAAGCACGTCGGGCAATCCATTTACTCATCTTGCGTTTGAGTGGTCCCACACCTTGCGCCCAAGCGATCGTTTGAAGACCCATTCCCTGCGCCAAGCCCATCAGTCCTCCGTAATAAATCGGATTTCTGGCACTTGTGGCATCTTGCATCAAGCTACCGCCGCCCCAAATAAATAAATCCGATCGCCTCAGTTCATTGATTAAGGCAAATACTGAATAGCGATCACTAGCTTCGACCTGATGCAAATTTTCGGTAGCTCTAGGACTAGCAGATAAAACAAGCGGTTGGATATCTTTGGGCAGCATTTGCAACAATGTAGCAAGCAAAGCCTCATCGCCACCATTCCCCATTCCGTAATATCCACATAAAACCGCACGTCGCATACTTATCGCCCCAAATATTTTTTAGCGTTGCCGCAATTCTTACGGCATATCGCAATTCCTACGGGATATCATTGTCGCGCATTTTTACCAATTTTAGAGTTTTCAGCGCCGCAGGTGCTGAAAACTCTAACGCTATGCAATTTCTATAAAAGTGGCACTCATAACTAGTGTTACACCAATTAACAACCAAATAATTGGCATATATTCAGGACTGACAAAGCTATTACCTAGCTGCATCAAAGCGATCGCCATACCCGTCATGCTGGCGAGCATAATCGCCCATAACCAATGCAAACGAACGCGACTAGATCGTTTCTTAGATTTTTTTAAAAGTTTTGGGTATGCAGTTGACAGATAAACCTGAGTCTGTGGCGATCGCTTTGTCATTGAACGATGCTCAATAACTTGAGTTGCACTTAGGGATTTGAGGGGCTTTGGTAATATTTTGTGGGGGATTTGTTGAGTAATATTTTGAGTAAATCTTGACTTTAGCTGTCTGCGTCTCTGATATATGCGGTTTTCAATTTTCTTGAGCCGAAACCAAAATAGTAATAATAGCGTGATTGCGATTGTGCCGAGAGCGATCGCTAACTTGACTAAAAAAAGCAGCAAGTCTATGTTTTCTTGAAGGGATAAAACAATTGCCATATATGCTGCAATCAAGCCAAATTGCGGATGTATCACATAACATTGTTTCACCTCACCCTAAAACTCACGAACTAGAAATCGTCAGCAAAATTGTCACCAAAAACATGACAATTAAACAGAAATAATTTTGAGAGCGGCGCGAAGCGCCGTTCTCAAAATTATTTTCGGGTTTTAAGTTAGCGCAAAGCGCTGTATTTATTTTAAAGCCCAAAACTTTTGCTTAAGTTTGGCTGCTCAAATAGGTCAATTCCACGTTTGGGGCAAGCGTAATCACATCACCATTACATAAATCATAGGAAGAGGCGACTTTCATATGATGATTAACAATTACGCCATTGACACTGGGCTTTCCAGAAAGATCACCATCAATAATTCGATATAAATAGCGCCCTCCCTCTCCAGGTACGCGCAGCAACACCGCATGTTGCCGAGAAACAAACCGCGAATAAAGCTGAATATTATTATTCACATCCCGCCCAATCGTATACTTTAAGCCATCAAGTGCGAGTTTTCTACTACCTCTCGCATCTGTGATTAATAGCGTGTGACTAACGTGTGTTTCGCTCATTAGCTCACCAAAAAAAGAAGTAGATGTGGCTTACCAGCGAAAAGTATATGCTACTGGTATGCATTTAGTTTAATCTCGCTCTACTTTACTCTACAAACGGATTGAATTATAGAGTTTTTCTCAAGAGTCCGCGAATCTCTGCAATTTGTGGATTATTTGTGCATTTTTAAAGATGTGCGTTTAAAGAGCATATTCAAACTTAATCTTTAAAATTACTTTATTTTTAAATTAACTTCGGTGCAAGATACAGAATATGCACTTCAGGCGCAAAGGTGACAATATCACCGTCTTGTAGATCGTAAGAAGAAACTTTGCGGATCGCGTTTAAGACAATCCCATTTTTGCTGAGTTTCCCTGAGGTACTACCATCAATTATCCGATAAGTATCAAGGCGATCGCGATGATGCACTTTTCGTAAGATAGCGTGATATCGCGAGACAAAATCGGAGTTGAGATGTACGGTATTATCAGCTTCACGACCGATTGTATATTGATTAGCAACTAGCTTCATCTTGCGAGTTCCACTGTTATCTGTCACTACCAACGTGTGGTCAGAGGAAAGATTAACGCTGATTTCAGACTCTTCGTAAGTTTTGTTTGACATATTTTTATTATTAATCTTATTTTATTCGTTTAACTTAATCTGTCTCTAATGGTGAAAGCAAGCATCTTTAGGGTGATGGTAAAACGCTTACCTTGCTTGCTATACAATACTTAATTGAAACTCGCTATATCGGAGAAATATTTTAGTGGATGTTACGGAGATCGCACGCCAGACCCAGATCTTATCTCAGCGCCTGAGCATTGCTCAGGACTATCTTTGACGTACCTGCGATCGCGGCCAAAATTAGTGACCTTGAACAAACCGCCGCTCAACCCGAATTTTGGGAAAATAGCGACCAAGCCCAAAAAACAATGCGCGAACTAGATGCGCTGAAATCTTACCTCGAAAAGTTCGATCACTGGCATCAAACCATCGAAAATCTGGAAGCGATCGCTGAGTTACTTTCCCTTGAAGATGATCCATCTCTAGCCAATGAAGCCAAACAAAGCCTGACTCAACTGCTGCACGAGATGGATCGCTGGGATCTAGAGCAACTGCTGTCAGGAACCTACGACAAATATGATGCAGTTTTAACGATAAATGCAGGTGCGGGTGGTACTGACTCCCAAGACTGGACAGAGATGCTACTACGGATGTATACCCGTTTTTGTGAGTCTCAAGGCTACAAAGTGGAAATTTCTGAAATTTCTGAAGGTGAAGAGGCGGGAATTAAGTCCGTAACTTTGCTAGTCCATGGACGCTATGCCTATGGCTATCTCGCTCCCGAAAAAGGTACACATCGCCTTGTGCGGATTTCGCCTTTTAATGCCAACGACAAGCGCCAAACTAGTTTTGCGGGCGTAGAAGTAATGCCTTTACTGGAAGAAGATGTTGATCTTGAGATTGATCCCAAAGAACTAGAAATTACGACCACAAGAGCGGGTGGCAAAGGCGGTCAAAACGTTAACAAGGTCGAAACGGCGGTGCGAATTACCCATTTACCCACAGGAATTTCAGTACGCTGTACGCAAGAGCGATCGCAATTACAAAATAAAGAAAATGCGATGCGATTGTTGAAAGCTAAGTTGTTGATTATCGCCCAAGAGCAACGCGCCCAGAAAATCGCCGATATTCGTGGAGATATGGTGGAAGCAGCTTGGGGTAACCAAATTCGCAACTATGTGTTTCATCCTTACCAATTAGTCAAGGATTTACGCACAGGTGAAGAAACCACAAATATTCAAAATGTGATGGATGGCGATCTTGATCCTTTCATTCAGTCATATTTGAGGCAACAAAATCAGCCTATTTGAGTCAATATTTTTAGATATAGGGACACGCGATTTAATAATTTGTTGTAGTGAGGCGAAGCCTCGCTACAACAAATTATTAAATCGCAGAACCCTAAAAGATTACGTCCTGAGTATTTTTGACGATTAATGGCGATTGATTATGAATAGTTGGCATCAAAGACATTCGGTTTCTTTAAAGCGCTTGGCAAACAAACAAACCCAAAATCTAGGTTTAACATCAGATCAAATCGGTGTTAAGAATCATTTCAAAAAATATCTAGGTCAGGGGATAGGCACAATTAGCCTATTTGGTCTATGTGTGGTCATAGGGACAATTGTCGAGCCGATGATCAGTGGTAATCGCATAGCTGTGTTTGCGGAAAACTGTGTGAAACCATCATCTTTACAAAATTTTCTCACCAAAGTTACCTTTGGTGAAGACCATATTGATCGCTATGCCGCCGCCGCCAATGCGATCGAAAATAAGCGTCTAGAAATTTTTCGAGCTGCTAAGAGTAACCCTAATTGGAGTGCTGTCGCTAATCTTGCAGAATCGAAACAAACTAAAGTTTGTGACCTTACTGCTCCACCAGAATTTTTGCGATCGCTCTGTGATCAACTACGCAGCTATAGCGAGGAAGAAATTTGTCGGCATGGCTTTACGGCTAAAGAGTTTAATCAAATTACGCTGGAGCAGAAGCAAAATCCGCAACTGCGAAGCTTAATCCAAAGTAAGCAAATTCAACTACGCGGCAGCAAATAAAAACTATGTAGCTTTCGCCAAATGGATCAGGACATAAAACCCAAAAGAGAGTTGCGGCGCGAAGCGCCGCAACTCTCTTTTGGGTTTTGATTTCGTCCTAACATGACTGGCAAAAGCTATAAAAAAGAAAAACGAGAAGCATTGCTTCTCGTTTTTTTATGGCGAGATTTTGTTTTGTTTGCTAAAACGACCAAAATCGTCTATAAGAAACAAGGCAAAATCAGACATCTACGACATTGGTGATGATTATTTTTTCTTGTCCTATTGACAATGGTCACTTACAGTCTATAATCCCTCCATTGTTTAGTATGCCCAGTGCTACAAAAGCTACAAAACTCATAAAGACACGCTTATGTTCGGCTTAAAATTTGGCGGAAAGTCTAAGAAAGGCATCGGAATCGAAATCACTTCCGAGAAAGTAAACCTAGTTCAATTGCGCCGCAAGGGGCAATCTTCTTACAAGCTAGTGACGTATGGTAGCGTCGAGCTTCCTGAAGGCACTGTTGAAGAAGGACGCATTCTCGATCCTGTAGCGCTGGGAGAAGTTATTCGCAGTTTGCTAGCAGATAAGAAGATAAAAGTTAAGAAAGTTGCCACGGCTCTACCTGGTCGCGAGACAGTAAGCCGTTTGATTCGCCTACCTGCGGAAATTCCTGATCTAGAATTACGTGAGATGGTGCTTAATCAAGAAGCTAGTCTGTACTTACCTTTTCCCCGTGAAGATGCCGATGTGGATTATCAAAAGTTGGGTACGGCTCTTGATGATGACGGTATCGAGCGGATTGAGATTCTGATGGTGGCTACACCTAAAGAAGTCACAGATAGTTATATGCAAGCTTTAGAAATAGCGCAGCTACAGGTTGATGTTGTGGAAGTTAGTAGTTTTGCCCTTATTCGTGCCATGCACAATGAGCTAGCAAGATTTAGTACTTTAGCGGAAGCCGTAGCGATCGTGGATATTGAGTATGAAGCAACGGAAATTACTGTAACCGTTGATGGAGTTCCGCAATTTTCGCGAACTTTCCCCATTGGCACTGCTCAAATTCAGAATGCTCAATTGCGCGCTATCAACCTCCCCCCACGACGGACAACAGACATGGAGATGTTGAGTTCAACTGTTGTGCCTGTTCAGTCTATGGATACAGCAAGTCTTGCAGGTGGTGGTGGAACTCCAGGCGATGCGGCTATCATGCGGGTTGTTGGGGATCTCTCCGATGAACTAAGACGCTCAATTGACTTCTATACTAGTCAGTCCCCTGGATCAGATGTTGTGCAGTTACTAATTGCAGGACCTGGTGCTTGTATTGGTCAATTAAATGAGTTCTTCAGTCAACGTCTTGGTATTGCTGCCGTTGCAGTTGATCCCCTTACTGCGGTTGGTGTCACTGTCGATGGTGACATTCCCATTGAAGAACGCATGGGGCAATGTCTGTTGCTCTAGGTCTAGGTTTGAGGGAGGTTTAAAAAGGCGTTATGTATACACTTGATATTAATTTTTTAAGCGATCGCGTTGCTGATGAAGCTCAAGCCGCAGAACGTCCACCGATCGCTGATTCTCAGTTTTTAATCTATGGTGGTGCGGCGGCTGTGGTTGCCTTTGCCATAGTTGGCGGTGCATTTCTGGTTCTAAACTCACAAAATGAGGGTATTCAACAGGAGCTTTCTGCTTTAACTGCTAAGGAGTCTCAACTAAATAGCAAGCTTACAGCTTTGAAGACTCAAGAAACTGAATTACAAGCCATTGAAGCCAGAACTGGCGAACTGGTAAATCTGTTTGTTGGTAATTTCCCTGTGAGTGCGATCGCTGATGACATCAGAAAACGCACTCCGATTACGGTTCAGGTTGAGGCGATTACCCAAGCATCAGTTGCAGCATCGGCTACGGAGCGGGCAACAACCACGATCTCTCTGACAGGCAAAGCAACTAGCTACAATGAACTAAATGACTTTCTATTGTTACTTAAAGCATCGCCTTTACTAGAGGATAAGGACACAATATTAGTCTCATCAGCCTTACAACCAGCAACTTCTGATAAGAACTTTACCTTGGTCAACTTCCAAATCCGTACAGCTATTACCTCACAAAGTCCTGCGGAGCTCTTGCCTGAACTCCAAAAGACAGGAGCCGATGGGTTAGTTACCAGAGTCAATCTATTAAAGCAACAGGGAGTAATCAAATAAAATGACAAACGTTGGAGCTGCTTCAGGAATTGAAGAAGTTGGAGGTGGTGTAACTCTATTTGGCATCACCTTTACTTCAAAGATTTTAGGAATCTTGATCGGAGTTGGCGGCGTTGGTTTAGCTGCATATGTGGCTAGTAGCTATGTCATGCCAATCTGGGAATCAGTTCAGTCTGGTCAAAAAAATATTGAGACGAAAAAGACTAATGTTGTAACTTTAGAAGGGCAAGTCGCAAGCAAAGGCAATATTGCTCAAAAAATTGAGGCGGCAAATCAGCAGAATAAATTTGTTCTATCACTTTTGCCAAATGTAGATAACATTGATACGCTAATCCGCGATATTCAAGAGCAGATTCCCAAAACAATTGTGATTGCTTTACCACCTGATTTTTCCTACGAATTAGCAGGAACTCTAAGGACTTTTCAACCCACTGCACCAGTTTTAGGTCCACAGTATAATACCTATTCCTTTACGGTTGGTTTTGATGGCAAGTTTGAAGATGTGTTGAATACAATTCAGAGAATTGAGCGTTTAAGACCTTTGCTAATTGTCAAAGATTTAAAACTAACTAAGAAGGCTTTACCAACTACTACTTTTAAGTTTTCACGCCCGATCGCGGCTGGCAAAGAAAAAGACATTTTGGATAGCTTACCGCCATTAATTGGAGCAGATTTTACTCTGCAAGCTTTTGTACCAAAAACCGAAGAGGAGCTTAAGGCGGCGGCTGCTGCTGCGCCACCAAAATAAATACTGACAAGGGGCTTAAGCCCCTTGCTAATGCACTGATTGCTGATTGTCCTAATTTACAGACATATTATTTTTTTGATTTGAAATTGACAAAGTATGGTATAATCTCGCACCATAATCGCGTCAATTCTGTCTTGGTTATGTCGTTCTTTTAGTTAGGACATGTTCAAGTTTCTACAGATTTACTACAAAGATTAAGTGTATTGAGTTCCGTAAGGGACAAGAGGAGTGTAATTATGAATGCCAAATTGAACGATAGGTTGAATGCGAATTTGAATGGTAAGTCTTTGGCTTGCTGGTTTCTGATTGCCGCGAGTTGCCCACAGGTTTTGGCGATCGCGCCTAGCCAAGCTCAAAATGCTACCCAAAGCCCTGTTTCTGCAAATCAAACTGATGTAGTGGCAGTAGCGAGTCGGATTACTGATATCAATACAGATGTGGCAGGCGATCGCCTCAATCTCACTTTAAACTTTGCCAGTAGCGATCGCCCTCAAGTCACCTATACCAAGCAAGGTAAAGCCTGGGTGGCGGTATTAAATGGCGCACAGTTGCAATTAGGCAATGGTAATGCTAGCTATGCGAAGGCGAATCCTGCACCGGGAATTACAGCGATCGAGGCGACTCAGTACGCGGCGAATAAAGTTCGTATTCGGGTGACTGCTAATGATCCAGAGATGATTAAGGATTTGATCAAGCGTCAAGATACTAGTGATAGCCTAGTATTTAGCTTAGAGATGCAACCTTCGGCAACGCAAGCTAGTACGCTCTCGGCAGCAAATGCGCCTGAATCGGGAGTCATCAATAGTAAAAATGCCTCTGATCCTGATCGAGTTTTAATTGCTCAAAATACAACTAGTTCTTCTGTCGGTCAGCCATTATTTGAGCCTAAAGTTACAATCACCACTCCTGATGGGAAGACTCGCGTTGCACAAAGCAATGCTCCAAATTCAGTTCCACCACCTGTGGCAAATCCTGTAACTCCACAGTTGCCAGGTCGTGTACCTGGAGTTGTACCACCTTTCCGCCAACTAAAAACTCCGCCTGTTGGGGACATTGCCACAACAACGTCTAAACTCCGAGCGGATATTGTTGAGCTTGGTACGGCTGAACGTGTACCGAGAATTACCTTGCGTGATGCTCCTGCGATCGAGGTTCTGACACTGATTGGTCGTGTGGCAGGCTTAAGCGTTGTCTCCGCAGAAGCTCCTTCTACTACTGGTGCTGCTGCTCCTGCAACAACTGGTGCTGCGGGTTTAAAACAACCAGTTAGCCTCTCGATTGAGAATGAAACCGCTCAAGATGTCTTCAATAATGTATTGCGAATTACTGGACTAGAAGCAAATCGCATTGGTCAGACCATTTTTGTAGCGACGAAGCTTCCTGTAACTTTAAAAAACCTAACTTCTAAGAGCTATCGACTCAACCAAATCACTGTTGGTGAAGCATCAGCCTATCTAATTGGTTTAGGAGCTTCTCGTGTTGTCAACCGTCAACGTCCTATTCCAGGTGCACAAACTGCAACTGTTGGAACTGCCGCTACTACAGTTGTAAACATCCCAACTGAAGTAGTTCCAACCTTAGAAACAATTGCGATTACTCCAGAATCTGGCGCTACTCCACTCCTAAAAGGGTTACAGGTAATTGCTGAGGAACGTGGCAACTCACTAACATTGATTGGTAGTCCTAGGCAGATTGAGTTTGCCGAAGTACAACTAGCTCGACTCGATACTCGCAAGAGACAAGTCACTGTTAATGTAAAAGTTGTCGAAGTTCGTTTATTGCAAGGTCAAACCTTCGCTTCGTCTTTGTCTTTTTCTCCTAGCACATCTGGTAGCAGCACTAGAACAGACATTTCATCTACTTCTGGTGATTTACTTTTGAATCTAAACAATGCTGCTGCCACTTTTGCTTCAGTGTTTAATCCTCAACAGCTTGTTGCAGCGCTAAATCTAAATATCAATAACAGTAACGCTAAAGTAATAACCGATCCATCCATTACAGTACAAGAAGGTGAAACTGGCACTGTGAGTCTAACCGAAGGTGTTGCAACTAAGAGTGTTGTTACACCTGCGATTAGGAGTGAAGCAACAGGAAATATCACAACTCCTGCGATTCAAACGATTACGGTAGAAGATGTGGGCTTGGCACTCAATATTCAAGTTGAAAGGATTGATGATAATGGATTTATCAACCTATCTATTTCTCCATCAATTAGTGCTCCTGGAGAGCTAGTTGTGAACGAAATTTCTTCGGATGGTATTCCTGTTTTTGTAAGATCTATCAACAAACGTATTGTTAATTCTGGAAAGATTCGCCTACGAGACAACCAGACACTAGTTTTATCAGGAATTATTCGAGATCAAGATGTTGAATCTGTGAGCAAAGTTCCATTACTAGGCGATCTACCGATCATCGGTGCTTTGTTCCGTTCACAAATTACTAACAACACTCGTAGTGAAATTGTGATTGTCGTTACACCACGCATTATTGATGATAGTCAAGACGCAAATTGGGGTTATACCTATCAACCAGGTCCAGAGGTTCAGAAAGTTCTAGACAGCAATCAACGCAAGGTTCAATAACCTTTTCATATTTTCCTTCTTTATTTACACTCCCTTTTTCACAGCCTTGGAAATATTTCCAAGGCTGTTTTTTATGAATCTTCAGGTAAATATTGAGGATTCAAAATATTCACTTGTTCAAAAGGACAAATTTCTGGAAAAGTACTAATATCCAAACCTGTTTCCTGAGCCGTGATCAATCTTGCATCTTGATAGCATTCTGCAAATACATCTTCAAAATAAGGCTTAAGACTAGGACTCTTTTTGAAAGCTTTATTTAAGCGAAGAGAATGCTCAGTAATTGAAGCTTTCCAGCTATTAGTTCGCTTTTGAGGTTGATATTTCCATTTGAGTAGATGCTGCAAAACCCGAATCAAATTACTTTCTAAAGCATCTTTGCGATTATTCCCCATATCTTCAACTTCTTCAGCAAGATTCTCCAAATCCAATTTTTCAACATCTCCTTTGCGTAATAGATTTACAGTTTCTGTCAGCCAAAGATTAAAGTCAGTTTCGTATAAAGCCTTTGTTGTGTTCATAAAAAAGTGAGCATATACTTAATCAAACAAGGAGCTATTTTAGCCTAGTAAAAATATTTCTCTGAGCTTGTAAAAAATGTGCGTTGCTGTGTCATAATTACAAAGCGTTAAAAAATGCCCTCATGGCTCAGGGGTAGAGCATTCCCTTGGTAAGGGAAAGGTCACGGGTTCAAATCCCGTTGAGGGCTTTATATAAAAAAGGTTGCATTGCAACCTTTTTTATTGCCGATCGCTTTCTAGATCGAAAACCACTTTTTGCCAATACCAAGCTTCGGGCATATTTGGATGTTCTTGTTTGGCGATGTCTATGAGGCGCTGAGCGATCGCCATATTACCGCCGACTAAACCGAGTAAACGCTGTTGTAATTCTAAACTTGGCATCTGCATCAAGTCTACGGTAGCCGCAGCATTGGCAAGTTGACGCTTCTGCTCTTGGGTTTGTTTTTCGAGTTCCGATTGCCAGAGATTGATGCGTGTGAGGGCATACTGATAGCGATCCATGAGTGAGCGGTTAAACCAAATATTAGCCGCCTGTTGGTAATCATCGATCGCCCCCTTGAGATCGCCAAAGTCATATCTTGCTTCGGCACGATCGCAATAAAGTTGAGGACTTTGATTATTGAGAGCTAGAGATCGCGAAAAATCTTCAATTGCAGTGCGATAGTCTTTAAGTTTGAGGTGAGCCTTAGCGCGATGGTTATAAATTTCGCTATTGCTGGGATATTCGCGGAGTAACTCATTAAAATCAGCGATCGCTCCCTGCGCGTCCCCAATTTCCACACGTATTTTGCCCCGACCGATGCGAACTTCTGGGTTTTGCGGTTCTAGAAATAGTGCTTGATTAAGATCTTTGAGCGCACTTTGAGGATCGCCTAATTTCCCCAAAACTAAGCCCCGCAAGCAAAATGCCTTCACATTTTTGGGCTCAATTTGTAAAAGCCAATTGAGATCGATTAGGGCATTTGTATAGTCACTCTTATCAATTTTTTGCTGCACATTCACAAATAGATCTTCCGTTGATGGCGGTAATAAAGCTTCTAGCGGTTTATAGCTCTCGATACAACGGCGACAATTTTCTTCATCACGAAGTTCTAGAAATAAACTAGCAGCTTTTTTGTAAGTAGCGATCGCCTTTTCGATTTGATTTTGTTGCTTGTAGGTCAAGCCTAGTAACTGATGGGCGATCGCCGATTTGGGATTAATTATCAAAGCTTGGGCGATATCAGCCTGTGCGCCGCTAATATTCGCGATCGCTATACGGGTGATACTGCGAGCAATATATACATCGATTGTCTCAGGTTTGAGCTTGAGCGCTTGGTCATAGTCAGCGATCGCACCTTGGCGATCGCCCAAATCAAAGAGGACTAAACCACGCTGATAGTAGGCTTCTGCTAATTGAAGATTAGCCACAATCGCGCAGCTAAAAGCCTGTATAGCGCCATAGCGATCGCCTGATTTTGCCTTTGCCAACCCCTGTTGATAGAAATCTTCATTAAAATCTTGTGTCATGGCTGTACTTGCTACTCAAGCTATAGCGATATGATAAATGAAACTCATACTTTTGCATTGCATCACGCAGGAGTTAACACGATGTCCAAAAAACCGAAAGAAAAAACGAAAGATATCAAGCACAAGATCGAGAAAACCCTGCATACAGTTGTTGATGTCGCTCAACAGCAGTATGACAAAAATTTTAAAAAAGCCCATAAAAATGTTGACAAACAGGTTGACTCAGTGCGCGATCGCCTTGAGGAATTTGATAGCTGGGCTGTAGAGTCAGTGAATGAGGCTTTAGAAAATGTCGAGCAGAAAATAGAGAAAAAAGTCTCTAAAACTGTTAGTCGCATCCAAAAAGCAGCGAGATCGGCATGGCAAAAATTATCCGATTAAACAAAAAAGAAGCGTGAAACGCTTCTTTTTTGCTTAGGTAGGAACTTGGATTTGGCTCATCAGTTTGCTAAAGCGATCGCTATGGAGGCGATAACTAAGCGGATGGGCAATCAATCGTGCTGTGCTTTGATATAAAACTTCAATTTCAATCAGTCCGTTATCCTTTAAGGTTTTGCCTGTTGAGACTAAATCAACGATCGCCTCAGCCATACCTGTAATGGGACCAAGCTCGACGGAGCCATACAGGGGAATAATCTCGACAGGTAAATCAATGCTGTCAAAGTAGGTCTGGGCGCATCCGACATATTTAGAGGCAATGCGGCTATGGGGTGGGAGATCTAAGGGCGATCGATAGCGACTCTCTCCTGAAACGGCGATCGACATCCGACAGCCGCCGAAGCCTAAGTCTAGTAATCTGGCAACTTTGGGCGTTTTTTCACGTAAGACATCTTCGCCGACGATGCCTGCTTGGGCTTGTCCATATTCTACATATACAGGCACATCCTGCGCTCTGACCAGCAAGGCTCTAGCGGTTCCTGTGGGATCTAAGATTTGCAGTTGACGGTTTGCTGGATCAAGAAAAACACTAAAGTCGAGTCCTACGCCTTGAAGTAAGCGGATCGAGTCTTTTAATAGTGAGCCTTTGGGCAGTGCGAAGGTAAACATGGAATGGTTTGCTTAGAGCGTTGGTCATAGTTAATTCTATAGCTATAACCTCCAAATAGAGTTGCGACGCAAAGCGTCGCAACTCTATTTGGGGGGGTATAGCAAAAGAAGAGTTAGCTAGTACAAACCAAAACCCAAGGAGGGAGTTGCGGCGCGAAGCGCCGCAACTCCCTCCTTGGGTTAATTAACCGACAAAAGAGCGCCTTGTAAATTACTCTCATCAAGAATTGCCCCCGTTGTATCTGCCCCCCTTAAGTCTGCACCCCGCAAATCTGCACCCTGCAAATCTGCATGTTGCAAATCGGCATATTGGAAGTTTGCACCTCTAAGATCTGCGCCACGTAAATTTGCTGATTGGAAATTGGCATGGCTGCAATTACTACCATTTAGAGCAGCTCCACTAAAATCTACTTGTTGTAAATTAGCTTCCACAAAATAAGCGCCGCGCAAATTTAAGCCCGCAAAATTGCGTTGACCGATTTTGTATTGATTAAGCAGTGTATTGGCATTAATGGTTACATAATTAGCGATCGCCTCAGTACCAGAACGGAGCAGTGACGAATTATGGACTTGCTCAAGCTCGATTGTCTGACTATAATCTGAGCTAATAGAAAAGCGATCGCCTACTTCATCAATAATTCGTAATACACCCACAATCTTGCCATGAGGATCATGAACGAGAACAGTCGAGATACTCACATTTGTCCAACTTCCATCACGCAGTTGAAAAGTCATAGGGAACTCTTCAAGGGGACGACCTGCTAGCGTATCAAGAATAGCTGCTTGTAGTTCCAATGCTTGAGACTCAGGAATACTTGGGACAGGATAACCGACGATCGCAGAAGTATTCCAAGCAAATAATTTTTCGGCGGCAGCGTTCCATAACAAAACTTTTCCTTCAGGACTGACAATATCGATCGCCACAGGAACAGCCTTAATCACGGCGCGTAATAGTTCATTGGTGCGTTGGAGACTAGATTCCGCTTCTCCCCTTTCGCTAATGTCAATACATACTCCATCAGCAAACACCGAACCTGAATCCGTATGATAGTAGCGAGCAATATTTTGAACCCACTTTACTTCTCCAGAAATCGCAATCACGCGAAACTCATGACGAAAAGTCGCAAGTTTATCAAAGCCAGCTTTGATCAGAGCTTTGAATTGATCAACATCTTCAGGATGAATCAGATCTAATAATTGGTATGGAGAAGAAATCGCATATCTCGGTGAGATACCGACCAGATCGATTAATCCATCACTGATAAATGGAATGGAAATTTTCCCTTCAGGTGAGATCGCTAGGCGATAAAGAGTAGCAGGCATACTTGAGGCGATCGCCGCTAATCTAAGTTCGCTGTCTTGTAAAGCTGTTTCTGTGCGCTTACGTTCTGTAATGTCACGGGAATTGATCACTAAGCCTTGGACATTCGCATCTTGCAAAAGATTACAGCAAACTGATTCTAGATGAATCCAATCACCATTAATATGTTGATAACGCATCACAATTGGTATTGATACGGATAGAGTATCGACAGATTGAGTTAGAAAGTTCTGGAAAATTGGTAAGTCATCGGGATGGATAAACTGCACAAATTTTTTGCCAATTATATCTTCAGGCAGATAGCCTAAAATCTTAAATAGTGCGGGACTACAATAGTGAATCGTGGTATCAATATCAAGGATATTCACAATATCGGAGGAGTACTGCATCATCGCCCGTAGTTTTGCTTCGTTACGAGTGAGGTTTCGAGAAATACGACGTTGTTCTTCTCTTTCTACCCTAATTTGACGGTCCATCAGGTTGAGTTTAGCGTTCATTTCGGCAACGCGAATCTCTAAGCGTTGATGAGACTGCTGCAATTTATCAATTTCTTGTTTGCGTTGGGTAATGTCTTGAATCCACCAACGCATCCCAGTTACCCGCCCATCTAAGGGAGTGCGAATACTGATGATTGTAAAACTAGCATCAAATGGTTGCCCTGTCGGAAACTGCATCCGAAAGTCCAAACTCTTGATATTTTGCCCACGTTGTAGTTGACCTAATAATATTTGAAACTGCTCTTTATAGGTAGGATAGACAAAGTTTTCTAAGTTTTGACCAATTGGCTGTGAACCAAACATCAATGTAGCGGCTCGGTTAGCTTCAGAGATGTCTCCATTAGCATCAGTTACAAAATAACCATCGGGGGCAAAATCAAATAGTTCGCGATATTTATCTAGTTCTCCTGCAAACGATCGTTGACAAACTTCGAGTTCTGTTAAGCTAGCGTGCAAAACATTAACAGCATCTTCTAGATTGAGATTTCTTGTCTCGATTTCTTCAGAAGATGAGGCGGATGATGCTGCAATATGCTCTAGCTCATGCAGTTGCTGAATCGAGGTTGCGATCAATTCGAGGCAAAGGCGCATTCCCATAAAGCATCCATGTTTTAGTCTGGCTAAGACTTATATAATATAACAATGAAAGCGAAAGGGGGGCGCAAAGCGCCCCTCTTTCGCTTTCATTGTTATGGAATACCTCAATAATATCAATGTCTAAAAGTGTGATCACACTTTTAGTGCAATGTAAGTTTTGCTTACTCCCTTCCCAGTAAAAGAATAGACGTTGCGGCGCTTCGCGCCGCAACGTCTATTCTTGGTTTTATATGTCTATTTTTTCGGTGGGAAAGGAGTAGGACAAATCAAAACCCAAAAGATGAGTGGCGGCGCGAAGCGCCGCCACTCATCTTTTGGGTTTTATGTCCTAAGCAAAACTTACATTGCTATAGACATCAAAAAACAATCCCACGAAGGGTTTTAAAAGCACAAAATGGCGTAGCCATTTTGTGCTTTTGGATAACTAACGATTACGGTTGTGATGTGAGTCTCCGCGTTCAGATCTCACTGGTTGAGCCACAGATTGAGAGTTGCTTTTGCCAGATTGATTTCTTGGTTGTGGTTTAGCGGGAGATTTGCTAGCTACTGACGAATTTGATGGTTTTGCAATTGGATTACGATCGCTATGTCCACCACGTCTAGGTTGCTGCTTTTGTCGCTGTCCTACTTGAATGGGTTCAGGCTTAGCGCGGGGATCAGGCTCGAAACCAGTAATGATTTCTTGGGGTAGCGATCGCTTGATCAGTTTCTCAATATCTGAGAGGAACTTACGCTCATCCACACATACTAATGAGATCGCCTCACCTGACGAGCCTGCACGTCCCGTACGTCCGATCCGATGTACATAGTCCTCAGGCACGTTCGGCAACTCGTAGTTAACCACATGGGGCAGTTCACTAATATCCAAGCCTCGTGCAGCGATATCCGTAGCGACTAAGACTTGTAAACTGCCATCCTTAAATTTCCCAAGAGAACGAGTACGGGCAGCTTGGCTCTTATTGCCATGAATTGCCATCGCCACAATGTCATCTTGATGCAATTGCTTGACTAGGCGATCAGCTCCATGTTTAGTACGGGTAAACACAAGTACCTGATACCAATTGTGAGTCTTGATTAAATGGGTGAGTAACTCGCGCTTGCGATCGCGATCAACAGGAAAGACTCTTTGCGTTACTAAATCGGCAGTAGCATTTTGGCTAGCCACTTCCACCATTACAGGCTGATTGAGCAAGGTATTAGCAAAGGCTTTAATCTCATTGGAGAAAGTTGCCGAAAACAAGAGATTTTGGCGTTGTTTTGGTAATAATGCCAAGATTCGCTTGATATCCCGAATGAAGCCCATATCCAACATGCGATCGGCTTCATCTAGCACCAAAATTTCAACTTGCGACAAGTCTAATCGACCCTGCTGCACATGGTCGAGCAAGCGTCCGGGGGTTGCCACCAAGATTTCGACACCACCTCTAAGGCGATTGATTTGGGGATTAATATTCACACCGCCATAGATCACCATTGAGGTGAGAGGCAGATGCCTGCCATAGGTCTGTACGCTTTCTTCGACTTGGGCGGCGAGTTCACGGGTGGGCGTGAGGATTAGGGCGCGGATCGGGATTTTCCCCGTAGCCGATCGCTTGACGACTTTGTGAGAAAGTAAATGCAAAATTGGCAGGGTAAATCCTGCGGTTTTGCCCGTACCAGTTTGAGCGCCTGCTAATAGATCACGACCTGAGAGGACGACGGGGATCGCTTGCGACTGAATTGGTGTGGGATTAGTATAGCCACGAGCTGCGACCGCACGGACAATTTGCTCAGACAAACCTAATGCTGAGAAACCCTGTGCTGAGGCGATCGGTGTAGAGGATTTATGAGGTACAGAAGATTTCTTTACAGGCAATGTAATTGAGGAAGAAGACATAGAACTCCAAATTTTTTATCGGTCTGTCGCTGTTAGCGTAGCCATTTGTAGTCGTACCAATTCTTAGAGTTTTGCGACATTCCTAAGAATCTAAAACCTTACAGAAAAAATAATCAGGGGGGATTTTAAAGCTTCAAAAGCTGGAGTTACCATTTTTTGAAATTTGGTGTCAGACGGATCAGAGACAGAATTTTATAACGTGTCAACAGCATCAATGACTGGGAGCAGACACTGTAGGCTTACATCTTAGCAGAGGTTCGTGATTTATAGTAATACCTAAAGAACCGATTTTTTGTGGTGCAGCGAAGCTGCACCACAAAAAATCGGTTCTTTATTAAAGTGCAAAACCTCTATGGTAGAAGTCCACCACCACTTCCAATACCCAGTCGTTCCGCAACACCAGAAGTAAGTGGAAGTAAAGTAATCAACATCCAAAAGAGCGCTACTACACCCAATGCTTCGCGATCGCCATCGAGTTCTGAGAGTTCATTCAACATTGGACGTTCCAGATCTCGCAATAGAATCAAGATAATGCCACCCCAATAGAGCGCCAATGGATTAATCACTGTGGCAATCACTAGGAAAATCAAGGTTAATACTGTTGTCCAGCTAGCTGTGCGTCGTCCATAGATTGATTGCACAATCCGACCACCATCTAACTGACCTGCGGGCATCAAATTTAAGGCGGTGATCACTGAGCCGAGCCAACCCAGAATCACTAAGGGATGAATCGAAACAAAGTTAGTATGTAATGCATCACCAAGGAAGAGTTTGGCTAAGGTTCCTGCTAATACTGAAGCTTGGAAAATTTGACTGGGAATGTCAATACTGCCCATTCCGATCGCGGATAAGTACAAACCCACAAGCAACAAGCCCAAAGATAGTATTCCACTAACTACGGCTGGAGCGATCGCAATATCAAACAGAGCAAGACGATTGGGCAATGGCGAAGAAATCCGACTGAACGCACCGAAAGAGCCTAATTGTGACGAAGGCAAAAGAAAAGGCAAACTCATCGTTACCTTATATTTCTTTGCCATCATCCGCATCGCCAACTCGCGCACACCCAAAATTGTGCCAATTCCAAGGGCAAAGGGTAATCCTACTAAATACTCTTGAGGTGCTTGTACCACAGGAATACCCGCAACTAATGCGCCCAGATTCAATGCTGTATAACCATTTGCCACAATCAACACTGCAATTAATATTCTTTGAGGAATCGTATTGTTATCAATAGTGCTGACTCGGCTAGGCAATACAATCACCACAGGTTTGCGATCTTGACCTTCCACTAAAAATAGATTGTATTTATCGCTAAGGCGATCACTGAGGGACTTGGTGAGGCGATCATGCACGACATCAGGCTCACCGCGCAAATTCCCTTTAAAAATTGCTCCTTCTTGATAGGGAATCGTCTCCGTAACGTAATAGGTTTCAATCCCAAATATCCCCTGAATTAGCTTCATATCTTCCGCAGGAAGCGCCTTAAACAGTTTTAGCTGTGTGCGACCCTGAGACATAGCCACAGCAATCGGAGAATTAATCGGTGGTTTATTGGTTGAGTTATTAGGAGAAGTAGTGTGATCGCCTGCTTCAAGATCTTGTTTAAGTTTCTGCTCGATCACTGATTTTTCCTCAGCGACGGCTTTACGTAATTGATTGCTGACTGCCACATAGGCGATCGTGGAACCCAGCAATAGGAATAATAGCGTTGTGAAATTTATAAAAACACCCGATACAAATAAGCCAAAGTAAACTAACCAAGGCGACATAAGAGCCAAGAATTGCAGCCAAGATAGTAACCCAAGCTTGCCAAACTTGCGGGAACGAAAATATCCCCAACCCAGCAAAGCAAGGGTGAGTATAAATACGGTGATCGGAAGAAGTGGAGTTGACATCATAAAAATAAATTACAGGAAATTCTAGGAACTCTCGACAAAAAGCCATAATTCCCTACAATTTCTGAGTAGTTTGGCGGTGTTCTGTATATTCACTTTAGCGACAAACCGTAAGCTAATTGTCCAGGAAGTTTTTAAGATACTCCCTGTCCAGTCTAAAAATAGATAACAAGACCACTTAAATGTTAGTGCAGCGCGACTCTGCACAAACCAAAACCGATGAATTTGCGCCCCGCAGGGGCGCAAATTCATCGGTTTTGGTTTGTAATTAATTACATCCAACGACTTATGGGTTTTGTATTCAGACTTATAGCAATGTAAGTTTTGCTTAATATGAGTGGCGGCGCTTCGCGCCGCCACTCATATTTTGGATTTGATTTGTCCTGGCTACCTCTTACGTTGCTATGCCCACCCAAGAATTAGTGTTACGGTGCTTCGTGTAAATTCTTGGCTTTTACTGCCTAATTTTTCACTAGAAAGGGGGGATCTATCTCTTGAAACACCTAGGCTAAGATAGATTCGGCGAAATTAAGATAAATCTAAGAAAAAAACGACTCTTAAGATAACTATTTTCACTATGAAAGCTTTAATTTATCGATCCATTCGACCAATATGGTTGCTTATTGCTTGCGGACTAACTATATCCGCACCTGCTTGGGGCAATGAGTCCACATTACCTCAAACATTTCTTGAGTGGTGTCAAACCAAAAGCCAGTGGTCTGCAGAGACCCAACTGACGATCAACTATTTACTTTCTGCTGGCGGCAGTCAGGATTGTCAAGTAGCATCCCGCAACCTACAAGAACAAACTGAACTAATTAATTCCGATCCGAAATCAAGGTCTACTGGACTTACTGATCTGCGGCCTTTGGCTAGTTTGAATCAGTTACAGAGCATGAATATTATCAGCCAAGAACTGACCGATCTTAAACCACTGGTTAAGATGAAAAACCTGAAATTTCTAGCTATTGCTGGGGACAAATTAACTGATCTTACTCCTCTGCGCGAACTAACAGGGCTGCAAAATTTGGTATTGTTTGGGAAAAATATTCAGAATTTACAACCTATCAGCCGACTATCTCAGCTAAAAAAATTTACAATTTGGAATAGTGCTGTCTCCGATCTTTCGCCTCTAAGTCAGTTGTCTAACTTGGAAGAAATTAGTTTGATGAACACTCAAGTTTCTAATTTGCAACCTTTGAGCAAATTGAGATCGCTCCGCAGTCTAGAACTTCACTATAATCAGATTAAAAATATTCAACCCCTAGCCAAACTAACGAAGCTAAGAAGACTATTCCTCTCGAACAACCAAGTCAGCGATCTGCGACCTCTTCAGGGACTCATCCAGCTAAAGACTATTAATCTCAGTTCTAATCGCATCAACGATGTTAGCCCTTTAGCTAGTTTAGAACAATTACAGTCTCTCGATCTGAGTTTCAATCGCATTAATGATGTCAGCCCTCTAGCTAATATAAAGCAATTACAATGGCTGATTTTAATAGGCAATCAAATTACGACAATTAAACCACTTCAGAAACTAACCAACTTAGAGAGACTGGTTATTTCTCGAAACCCAATTCCCCATAAGATTTGTCCTATTCAACCTGCTAATATTTGTGATTTCAATACTTCGATAGGAGGGATGAGGGTTTTTTAGATCTAAATTTTGTTCGCTATTGTAAGCATTTTTCCTGCAATTATCCTGCTTTCGCAGATCAAATTGAACTAAGTTTTTCTTGGATTTGAGCCTAACGTTTATACAAAAAGTGAATAATACTTTTAACGAAGGCTATAATGTGAGACTATATTTAATCAACGGTAAACACATAGATTAACTGTGGATTTACCAACATTTTTGTAAAAGTGTTGGTAAAAGCGATCGCGGCGGACATGTTAAGACAATTTGAGGTAAGCGCAACGTGGGCATTGTTGTAGAAAACGTAGTTAAGCAATTTGGTGATTTTTTAGCCCTAGACAATATCAATCTTGAGGTCAAAACTGGCTCTTTGGTGGCTTTATTAGGTCCGTCTGGCTCTGGCAAGTCCACTTTATTAAGATTAATTGCTGGCTTAGAAACTCCTGATAGTGGCAAAATTTTTCTGACTGGTAAGGATGCCACCGATCAAGATGTACGCGATCGCAACATTGGCTTTGTGTTTCAGCATTATGCCCTGTTCAAGCATATGAACATCCGCCGCAATATTGGCTTTGGGTTAGAAATTCGCAAAGAATCAAAAGCAAAAATTGCCGAACGGGTCGAAGAATTACTAGAACTAATCCAACTCAAAGGTTTAGGCAATCGCTATCCTTCCCAACTATCGGGCGGACAACGTCAACGAGTCGCCCTTGCCCGCGCCCTCGCTGTTCAACCCAGTGTCCTGCTCCTTGATGAACCCTTTGGGGCGCTCGATGCTAAAGTTCGCAAAGAGTTACGGGCTTGGTTACGTCGTCTCCATGATGAAGTGCATGTCACCAGTGTCTTTGTCACTCATGATCAAGAAGAAGCGATGGAAGTATCCGATGAAATCGTGGTGATGAATAAAGGCAAAATCGAGCAAATTGGTACGCCTGCGGAAGTTTACGATAATCCAGCCACTCCCTTTGTGATGAGCTTTATTGGTCCTGTGAATGTACTTCCCGCCAATCGCGATCGCAAGAGTGAGTTTCATGAAATTCATCAGCACGATAGTGATGTTTATATTCGTCCTCGCGATATTCATATCGAACTTGAACCAACTAGCACTTCTATATCTGCCAGAATCACTCGATTGATTCATCTTGGTTGGGAAGTTCAGGCTGAATTAATGCTAGGCGATGGACAGGTTTTGACTGCTCACCTGACTCGTGAACGCTACGATGAGTTGAATTTGCAACCTCATCAATATGTCCACATCGAGCCAAAGGATGCCAAGTCATTTCCACTCGATTATTCGATTTAGTTAGATGCTATCTATTGCGTCAGATAGGTTGGTAGTCTTTAGCTTTTTGAAAAGGCGATCGCTGTAGTTTGATATTTGCTAATTAGGCTTTTGGCGATTCTCCAAGCGGAGATGCTTTCCGCTGATTAGTTTGAGATGGCTTTGGCATCTTTGATTTTTGTGCTGAAAGTTTTTGCAGTTTTTGAACCTGTTTTAGAGTTAACCCTGTAAATTTGGCAACTAATTCTACGGAAATATTAGAATTCAACATGTTTAGGGCGATTTTGTTAGATGCCTTAGCCTCGCCTTTAGCCTCGCCTTTAGCCTCGCCTTCTAGCAAGATTTCTTGATAAATTACTGATTCTTTCATGATTTCGCTCCTCAAAAGTCTTTGGATGATTTCTTTATTCAGGGCTATGCCTGATATTATAGCGGTCGATGCAGCGACGTTGCTTTGTACTTGTTTGTCTGCAATATTTTCGATTTGTCTAGCAACTTGTCTTAGGGTTTCTTCGGGATCTAAGGTTTTGGTTAGGACGGCAAAGGGGAAAAGTCCTTGGTATCGCTGAAATATTTCTGTGGGTTGTTCCCATAATCTGATGACGTTGAATTCATGGTTGAGTTTACCAATGCTAAATGTCGTTTCATGGACTAGGAGAGATTGACTGGGGCTGAGATAGATAACGACTTGATGTATTTGTCTTTCTGGAAATTTACGATATAGCCTGAGCCGATAGTCTGCCATGCGGAAGGGGATATTTTTATTTGGCTCGGTCTGAAATTCGATGTGCAGGATGATTTCGGTTGATTCGAGAAATATTACGGAGTCGGCGCGGATTGGTTCGATGGATAGTTCCGATGGTTCGATTTTGGTTAGGGTGATTGCTTCGCCCAATATCCAACTGGCAAAGTCTCTGGAGAAGCTCTCTGCTAAATACTTACAGATGTTATCAATCATTGCGGGATTCTATCATTTACTGATCGCGCTCAAACTAAATCCTGTACTTTGCTGCCGATCGCTACAGCCTCAAAAAAATTTGGTATAAACTAGTGATTAGATGTTACTTAGGAGCTAAAACTATGATTGTCAAAACTATTTCCCTAACTGCGGTAAGTCTTGTGTCCGCCACTATGTTGGCTGCGGCTGGCGCGATCGCTCAGATAACCCCTGCACCAACCCTATCTGAGCAAACCTTACGTGAAGCGCAACAACAAGAGAGAAGCTCACTTAGTGTCGGCGGTAGTAACCTGAACTTATTGCAACTAATTAATAATATCAACCTTGCTGGTGGCAAATCACCTGAGCAGTTTCGAGCAAATCAAGCTGAGTCCCTTGATGAAGCTGTTTCCAATTTTAGAGATCAACAACGTCGTGAAGTGAAGATTTCAATTCCCACAGCAAACACTCAAGCCAATTAATGTCCTAAGCAAAACTTACATTGCTATAAAAAAGGGGCTGGCGTTTTACGCCAGCCCCTTTTTTACTTCAGAGTTAAAAACTTGTCGAGAGCCGTGACCAGTGATGGCGGCCAACGGCGAATATTTTTGACCCAATTAATATCTCGATAGCGTGGATCAAGATTTTCCACAGAAACCCAATTGCTTTCAGCTTCACCTTGTTTTTTTTCTGCCCAAAGCGCCGCAGTCAGAGCAGCACGGACATCCGTAAAGTTAGGATATTTGCGGAGAATATTCTTCATCGCCTTAATCGCTTCATCGCTTTTGCCGACCTCATACAAAGCGATCGCATTATTCCCTAAGGCTGTACTAAAGTGCGAATTGACTTTCATTGCTGTTTGATAATCAGTGATCGCTTCTTCCCATTTGCCTAAACCTGCTTTCGCATTACCACGGTTGTTGTAGGCCGCCGCATCTTGAGGATCTATCTCTAAAACGTGATTATAATCAGCGATCGCCTCTTCCCATTTGCCTAAGCTTTCTAGCGCCGCACCACGATTGAGATAGGGATCGGGGAAATTAGGAGCAAGTTCCACTGATTTGTTGTAGTCCGCAAGCGCATCTTGAGGACGGTTTTGGCTCATTTTTGAGTTGCCGCGATTGCTCCAACCTGCGGCATTGTCAGGATAGAGCTTGATTAAATCAGTCCAATAGCCCTCTGCCGCTGTAAATTCTCCTACATTTGTTGCATCAAAAGCCTTTTTGACCAAGGCATCAAGTTGATTTGATTCGGTTTCGGTGATATTGAGTTGCGCCTGTACTGAGGCAGGATTCAAAAGCAAAAACAAGGCAAGAAAAAATGCAAATAGTGATCGCATGAGTATTGAATCCTTGCCAAAAAGTGGAGATTGTTTTTTATCTTACAGCGATTTGTGCTTAAACCCAAACTAGGAAAATTTTTGAAAGTGTTGCAAAGCAACACTTTCAAAAATTTTCCTGTGGTTCTTTGAATCGAATAATTGTTGTAACAATGCCCGAAAGTGTAACTACTGATTTGAAACCCACTTAAGAGCATGTTTGAGAAGTTTTGCTTTAGCCCCCCTAGCCCCCCAATTCTGGGGGGAACCAGATTCAAGTCCCCCAGAATTGGGGGATTTAGGGGACTAAAACATTGGCTTTAGCTAAAAACTGCATGTATATTAACTTCTCAAACACGCTCTAAGGGTTATGCAATTTAATAAGGAACAGATTTTTGATAACACGGCAAAAGCCACACCATCAAAAATCTGTTCCCAAAGCCTTTAAGCGTTAGCTTTAATTTTAAGATGACCTAAAAGGCTTAATAAGAATGCATTGCTCGGCGCTGAATTGGAGCTTGCTGCTGAGCCTGATACTGGCATCCCAAGGTCTTGTTGTTGAGTTGGAATCTCAACCTCAACAAAGGGAACTTCTTCTGCGAGTCCCATAGTCATCAATCTGAAAGCAACTTGCTGAATCTTTTGAAGCGGCAATTGTAGTTGCTTGGCAATCTGCTGAATTGTGACATCGCCTTTGGTAAATTCCCAGACTTGTGATTCGAGCTGATTCAATCGTAATTGGGGTTTACCACTAATTGTACTGACAAGACCTGAAGCTGCCTCTGGCAGTTTATCTAGAAGCATTGTCCAGTCTCGTAAAGCCCGTAATCCAGCTAAAGTCACTTCGCTAGCTGGAGCTGCTAAACCTGTCAATTCCGAGACAGGCGGCGCTACTTTAGTATCAAACTGGAACTGTCCATCTTGTAACTCGAACAGTTTGCAAACTTGTTGTAACACCTGCTGACTAAACAGCAATTTCAATTGTTCAGCTTCTAGTAAACCCTGTTCTTTCAAGCATAGTCCTGCGGGTTGATCGATCGCACATACTTCTCTAATGCGGGATGCAACTTGAGCACTCACCCATCCGCGGTTTTGAATCATCGTCAATAAGCCATGTCCGTCAATCCGATCCGCTGCTGCAATAATCTTTCCTTGCTTGAACCAGATCCGAAATATCTTGCCCTTATGGGATGGAATCTTAGCTCGTTCTTGAAGACTTAATCGTCCTGTTTTATTGCCCTGTTCAATCAGTCGAAAGATTTCTGGAAGAGAGAACTCGGATAGGTATCCTGAAATAGCCATGACTTAACTCCTTTGATTATGCAAAAAATCAGAATGTGGAAAATTAGAATGCGAAAACAGGAACTTCCTTTAGACCAAACAACCCTGCATGGAATGCTGAATCAGGGTAACAATAGCTTGAGCTACGGAAGCCTGTTCATTAGCATTAACAGTTATGAAGGGGGGACGGGTTTGAGGATTGATATATCCTAGGGCGATCGCAATGTTTTCTGATTGCCAAGCATTGGGGCAGTCCGTATGAGTCAGTCCAACCACCATCGGCAACTGTCGGCGTTGATGCATGAAGGTGGCAATTCGACGGGCATAACGGAACTCGGCTGGACGGTGGGCTGCGACAAGCAAGACATAGGCATGGGCTTGCTTAATCAAAATATCCCACATAAAATCAAATCGGGATTGTCCAGGAGTACCATACAGATGTAGAGCCATTGCTGGTCCAAACTGCAAGCGTCCGAAGTCAAAGGCAACAGTGGTTTTGGGTTTTAGATCTGCGGTTTCGTCAGTCGCTTGACGGTCAGTGTCAACAACTTCAATTTCACTGACAGACCTGATAAAAGTAGACTTTCCAGCCCCGACTGGCCCAGTCACAACCAAACGCATAATTTCCATAATGTTCAAGTGAATGATTGCAAAGTGTAATGCAGATAAATTAAAAGGTATGATGCTCTATTTATATCTGCATTAATACCATCGGTTGCTCAGCATTGATTCAACGTTTATTTTAGAATCTGTTTGATTTCTGAAACAATCCGCTTAATTTCCAACATCAAAATCCCCTGCTTAGCCTTTTGATCAGCCAATACTAGAAGTACGGCATCATCCCCACAGCTTGTTAAAATACCGTAGCCTTTGTCGCCTTCAACAAAGATGCGTTCAATATCACCTCTGGCTAATTCTTGTCCAATTCTTTCCCCCAAAGATAGCATGGCAGCAGA
>NZ_NDHW01000091.1 GCF_002251945.1 Pseudanabaena sp. SR411 | reverse complement strand
TGTCATGGCTTGCTATACCTCTAACATACTTCCCAATCCTATTTTATCTCGCTTTTTTAAGAATGAAATAGCCCTGTTATTCTCTTTACTAAGAGATGTTCTTTAAATTCAAAATATTCATGATTAGATTTATCGTTCATTGTCGATTAGTTAAATATTCTTATATTTTTGATATAGGTATCCAACATTATACATAAATATCTGTTTTATGAGTTATTTTTCTTTTTTATTTAGTAATTCTAAAACTGCTTGACGGATAAATTCGGCATCTTCAGGATTTTGGTAGGGATTACCCGCACGATGTCCCCAGATCGAAGGAATGGGAAGATATGAACCATGGGGAATTAGCGCCGCCTCGCGATCGCAATCTTCGGGGGTAAAATACAAGTCCGTAGTGCTAGGCATGACTATAGTTTTCGCTTGAATCGATCGCATGGCAAGTTCATAATCTTTTTGATAAACAGGGTTATCGCTGACATCGCACCTGAGCCAAGTATCAATCATTGCAATCAAATTTCGCGGATCGCGCTTGCGATAGCCAGCTTCCCAACCACGCAGGAGATAATCTTCGAGAGATTCATAACCGAATTGATAACACAAACCTTCGCGATAAAAAGCTTGAGAGGCTGCCCAACTGGCGTATATTCTGGCAAAGGTGCGAAATCCGCGATCGGGAATACCGTCAAAACTAGTTCCATTCCAAGTTGGATCGCCAGTGAGGGAATAGCGCAAACTCTCTAAGAAAATGCGATTGTGATCGGTGGTTTTCGCCGTGCCGCAAATAGCCGCAATTCTTTCCACGCGATCGCTATATAACGTGCCCCAATGATAAGCCTGCTGAGCGCCCATCGACCAGCCGTAAACTAGGGCTAAGCGTTCAATCCCGAAGACTTCGCGTAGCAATTGCTCTTGAGCCGTTACGTTATCTAGATGGGTAAACCAGAAACCCTGCTCAGCTAAGCCACATTCAGCACAATTACTGGGTGAACTCGATAGCCCATTCCCAAACATATTGATGATAATCACGAACCATTTTGTCGGATCGAGAATGCCATCAGGTCGCACTAGCCATTCAATGTCGTGGTGTTGCGCTCCGTAGGAGGTGGGATAGAGAATTACATTCGAGCGATCGCGATTTAGTTCGCCGTAGGTCTGATACACCAATTGTGCTTGTGGCAAAACTGCCCCGCACTGAAGCTGAAAGTTCTTAATCGTGAAAATATTCATGCTACTAAATTCTCAGTCTTCGCGTCAAAATTAGCGATAATTTGACGATGGACGTTGAAGTAGCCATTTTCAACACATTCAAAATGGCTACTTAGTTTTGTATGGGCTGCGCCTAATTGATGGAAGGGAATGGAAGCATAGAGATGATGCTCGGCATGGTAGGAGATATTCCAAATCAGGAATCGCAAAGGCGCAAGAGTCAGGGTAGTGCGGGTATTGGCGAGCATATTGTCGGTATTGGGGCGATCGGTATGCTCGGCTAATAGCAAAAATCTTAAAATCGGCTGACCGACTGCGAGGGGGAGCATCCAATAGGTAATAAACCAAGGCTGTTGGAAATACACAGAAATAGCGATCGCTACCGCATAAACCAATAGCTGTAAACGGTTAGAGCGAATTACTTCGGCACGGGAGCTTTCAGGAATAAATGGGCAATTTTCTAAGTTGCCAATCGCTGTGAGGAAATGTCTCTTAAACTTGCCAATCCACCAAGTAATCCCGCTAATTTCGATAATATATTCCTTGAGATTTGTCGGTTTGCGATCGCTAAGTTCAGGATCTTTATCAGGAATTTGGGTATAGCGATGATGCCACTTGTGATAGAGCCGATAGAAGGTACTGTTATAAAAAGATAAAAGTCCTGCCAACCAACAAAGCACATCATTGGCGCGATTATTCGTAAAAACGGTGCGGTGGGATGCCTCATGCAATGGCGCAAACATAATCGCAAAGCTAAATCCGTAAATAACTAATGCTGGTATAGCTATAAACCAGCGATCGCTCAGATTTCCCATACTTGCACCCCAGAGATAGCCACTACCTACCATCACGGCTAAATGTCCTATTAGTTGCAAGGTTCCTTTTAGATTTGACTTGGCATTTAAAACGCTTAATTCTTGAGGAGACAGAATTTGCGTAGGTTTAATATCGCTTGAAAACATGACTAAAAACTCAATATTTACTGACAGTTTGGCGTTGGACTATGTATATTTAGGACTTACCCAAAAGAACGAGATGTAGGGGCAATTCATGAATTGCCCCTACGGTAAAATGAGGCTTTCAGGGCATTTTGCGTAAGTCCTAATATTCATAAGTATCTTGTCAAAGCGTTTCTGAATAAGTCAAAGTTAATACAAACCCGATCGCCTGAAATCTCTGTTAGCGTAAAGTAAACCTTGCCTAGTTTTCTAAATAAATTTTATGCTCCTACATTTATCCACATGGCAAGAAGTTGAAGACTACTTGCAGCGATCGCAAGCGGTGATTATTCCCATCGGTTCCACTGAGCAGCATGGACCCACGGGATTAATTGGCACGGATTTTATTTGTGCCGAAGCGATCGCTCGTGCGGTGGGCGAAAAAGCCGACGCTCTGGTTACTTCGACGCTGACTCTGGGCATGGCGGAGCATCATACAGGTTTTGCAGGGACGATTAGCCTTAAGCCTTCAACGCTGACCTTAGTGATTCATGATGTGGTGCGATCGCTTGCCAAGCATGGATTTAAACGCTTCTTCTTTCTCAATGGGCATGGTGGCAATATTGCTGTTCTTAAAACTGCTTTTACCGAGATTTATAATGAACTGCCTGATGTACGTTGTCGGCTTGGGAATTGGTGGGCTAGCAACGAAATATATAAACTTGTCAAAGAGCTTTATGGCAATCAGGAAGGCTATCACGCTACGCCTAGCGAAATTGCAGTGACGATGTATCTCTATCCCGACGCGATCAAAAAGGCGACGCTTAGTGAATCTGTCAATAAAGATAGCCGCATCTATAGCCCCGAAGAATTTCGCAAACGTTACCCCGATGGACGTATGGGTTCAAATCCTGCTCTCGCCACTGTGGAACATGGGCAACAACTTTTTGAACTTTCCGTCAAGGAACTAGTCAGCCAGTACAACGATTTTCTTGCTGAAATTTAAGGTTAAGCAAAATAGCCAGTCTTTGCCATAAATTAACGATTTTGGCGCAAGATTAAGTCATTTGCAGCAAAGCACAAACTCAACAATCGTTGTATGCTGTCAGCTTAAACATCAAAAGTACTTGCATTTCTGCATCATGCTTGATCGCGCAACCATAACCGTAGCCATTTCTTTATGCCCTGAAGAGGCAGTTTGTTATTTAGCGAGGGTATACACCACCCTAGTTATTTTCAATCCGCCTGAATTTCTCAAAACTTCTATTGAAAGTAGAGTCTTGATTCATTCCCTTGGCTATCCTGACCATCCCGACTCGGCTCATACCTGTCGGCAACTAATGGATGAGTTTGGTTTCGATACTGATACTTTCCCTGCTTGTGCAATCCAAGGACTAGCAACGATCGCTTCGATATTTCCCTGCAATCGCGATAACTTGGCAGTAGATTTTGAGTTAGATCGCCATCTAGACATTGCACCCACGAGCCTCATTGATATTCAATCAAGGGTACAAGACCAAGGACAGGAAGCATGGCTAGTGCAGCTAAAGGACACTTACTTTTTGCAAGAGCCAATTTATGATGTTTTGCCACCAATGCACATTGCTACAGGAGATGTGTGGTTACCGCAAAACCCATCTCATGTAGAAGATTTCCAAAATGCTATCAGTCGTGACATTCTCCGCAGTAAAGTTTAAGCAGTCTGTGATTTAAAACAAAAGGCATCGCTTTGCGATGCCTTTTGTAATTATGTCTATTTTGGTTAGGGAATACTAAAAGCTTGCAATTTGCTACTACCTTCTTTGCGGAGGAAATTACTTGCAAAAATTAACTTCCTCTTTCCAGACTTAGGATCGACATCACTGATCACAGGTAGGTGGTAAACATGGGTATTCATTAAAGTTGGAGTCCTCCATACGAGTTTCCCAGTTTTGGCATCAAAGGCACTAATCCAGCTATTGTTATCGGCAGAGCCATAAAAGCCAAAGGTGGCATTTTTGATTTCCATATCGAATACATAAATTAACCCATCTGCCAAGACTAAATCTGGTGGTTCGTCGTAGTAGACGCGAGGTAGCTCAAATCTGCGTAAAAATCTGCCAGTTTCTTTATCCAGCACCACAAAGTTATTACCAGAGTTGCCATTAGATTGCCATACATACACTTCGCGATCGCTGACAGCTTTGACTTTACCAGTAATCACATACGACCACTTCTCTTTACCAGTTTTGAGATCGATCGCCCGCAGTCTGCCCGATGACTTCATATCACTATTGCCAAAAACAGAGGTATAGAGCGTATCTTCCCAAACGCTGGCTCCATATAAACTATCTCTTTCTTTTGATTCCCAATTCCATAAAATTTTGCCTGAAGTCACATCAATTACTGTAAATTGTTCGATCCGATTTGTACCTTTGTCATGGAAGGAAGGTAATAATAAAATGCCATTCTGTACCAACGTCTTGATGGCAGGAATATCAATTAAGCCATTGGTTTTAGGAAGTTGGTATGACCAGAGCATTTTATCTTTGCCAAATACATTAAATCCAAATACCTTAGTTTGATATTCTGTGCGACTTGTAAAGTCACTATCTTTGGTCGGGATTGAGTCACCATAGATGATGATGCCTTTATGAACGCCCATCAAGCGATCGCGAATACCTGATCTTGTCTGATCATCATAGGTCAAGGAGAATTGGGGAGTGCCAGTCTGCATATCAAATCCAACAACTCCCCGATCATGGCTGACGTAGATAAAGCCATCATCGAGAATTAGTTTGCGATTTCCTAGGGTTTGGTAATTTGGCAACTTTTGCTGCCATAGCTCCTTCCCCGACTCAGTATTAATCGCGAATAGAGTGGCAGAGTAGTCTTCCGTCTCAGGGTCATGCTTAGAATTGGCAACCACAAAGAGGCGATCGCCAGTTGTAATCATTTCCGTACTTGCCTGTAGATTGACTGTCCATTCAGGCTGAATGATCACTTCAGGATTGTTAGCATGGGCGGCAAGATGTAAGCCTAGTAACAGTAATAACGAAATTAGAAAATACTTCCCAAAGTTAACTAATTTTCGCGAGTCTAGTAGTTTGAATTTTGTGAGTATTACGTTCATAACGGCGATCGCGATATTTCTCAATAATTTTCAAGATTATAATTTATAGCAATGTAAGTTTTGCTTAGGACATCTTCCCTTACCTTGGGTATGGCAAAACATCACACAAGTTTTACAGGCAGGATCAGCCTCAAACCTTCCACACTGGCTAATGTGTCATGATCAATAAAGGCATCGCTTCGCGATGCCTTTATCACTTTAGGGAATAAGAAAAGAATGAACTTTACTACTACCTTCGGTTCTCAGGAAATTGCTAGCAAAAATCAAACGTTTCTTCTCAGGTTTGTCGGCTACAGCACTAACAACAGGTGGATAGTTAATAGAGCTATTTAGCAAAGTGGAAGTCCGCCAGACTAATTTGCCAGTTTTATCGTCAAATGCACCTAACCAACTATTTCTAACAGGACCGAAAAAGTCTACTGTCTCATTTTCGGTTTCTAGTGCCTCTATGTAAACCAGACCACCTGCCCAAGTTAAAGTTTGAGGCTCCAGACTATCGCCAAGGATCACTGTAAATCTGCGTAAGAATTTGCCAGTTTCCTTGTCTAACACCACAAAATTACCATTAACGTTATCTTTTGATTCCCAGATCAAAACTTCGCGATCGCTAACAGCTTTAGTTCGCCAATTAGTTTCGTCAGTAATGGCATACGACCATTTTTCTTTGCCAGTTTTGAGGTCAATCGCTCGGAGTCTTTCTGACGGCTGCATCTTGCCATTATCGAAAACTGAGGTATAGAAGAGCGTATCTCCTAAAACATTTGATCGTGAGCCTAAGCCATCAGGTTGTCGCGGGGCTTCCCAAGTCCAAAGCACTTTACCTGAGGCAACATCCATCACTGTAAATTGTTCAATCCCACCTGCGGTTGTGTTGTGACGAGAAGGTAAAAAGAGAATTCCATTCTGTACCACTGGCTCGATTGGCGAAATACCACCAATCAACCCATTTTTAGGAAGATGATATGACCAGATAGTTTTATCTTTAGTGATGGCAAATACTTTTGTTTCATACTCTGTGCGACTAAAGTCACTTTTATCAATTGGGATAGAATCACCATATACTACGATATCCTGATGTATCCCCATCAAGCGATCGCGACTACCACTACTATTTGTATTTGTATACTTAAAAGATATTTTAGGAGAACCAGTTTTAAGATTAAATCCCGTAACACCATCGTCATGACTGACATAAATAGTTCCATTCTCTAAAATTAACTGGCGACTACCAGGATTTTGACGAAATGGTAATTTCTGCTGCCATTGCACTTTTCCTGACGCAATATTAATTGCAAATAAAGTTGCCGAATAATCTTTTGGCTCTACACTATCGTTCAAATCCTCAATCACAAATACCTGCTCACCAGTCGTAATCAGTGGGGTACTTGCTTGTAAATTAGCTGTCCACTCAGGCTGAATTATAACTTCAGGATTATTGGCATTGGCAGCAAGATGCAAACCCAACAGCAGCAGCAAGGAAATTAGAAAGTATTTCCCAAAATTGATCAACTTTCGCGAATCTAGCAATTTAAATTTTGAGCTTATGACATGCATAATGGTTCTGCAATTTAATTAAGGGAACCAATTTTTGGTGGCGCGGCACAGCCGCGCCACCAAAAATTGGTTCCTTATTTTACGGCTAAGCCCTAATGGCGATCGCTATATTTTTCAAAAGCTCTAAAGATTATAATTTATACATTATTTTTACTTTAAATTCATAAACAAAAGCAATTATTAAAGTTAAATCAAAAGCAAATATGGGTATCACTGTTTTGGTAGATTTGATCTTGGGAAAGAAGTAATAATAAATACAATTTAATCAATTTTTATAAGGATCGGTTCAGAATTATGAGCAGTAAACCCAACCGTGTTGTTGTGATTGGAGTTGCAGGAGACTCTGGCTGTGGAAAATCTACATTTTTACGCAGGTTAAATGATCTGTTTGGCGAAGAATTTATGACCGTGATTTGTCTAGATGACTATCACAGCCTAGATCGCAAACAACGGAAGGAAACGGGAATTACTGCACTTGATCCGCGTGCGAATAATTTTGACTTGATGTATGAGCAAGTCAAAGCCCTCAAGGAAGGTAAATCGATTATGAAACCGATTTATAATCATGAGACAGGCTTGCTCGATCCTCCTGAATTAGTTGAGCCTAATAAAGTGATTGTGATCGAAGGCTTGCATCCAATCTATGACGAGCGGGTGCGTAGTCTCCTCGACTTCAGTATTTACCTCGATCTCAGTGATGAAGTCAAAATCGCTTGGAAGATTCAACGGGATATGGCTGAGCGTGGTCATACCCTTGCGGATGTCATGCAGGCGATCGAGTCCCGTAGACCCGACTTTGAAGCATATATTGATCCTCAAAAAGCCCATGCTGATGTGATCATTCAAATCCTACCCACAAATCTGATTGCTAATGATACCGAGCGGAAGGTATTGCGAGTGCGCTTAGTTCAACGCAGTGGTGTTGAGGGAATTGAGCCAGCTTACCTATTTGATGAAGGTTCGACAATTTCTTGGATTCCCTGTGGTACAAAACTGACTTGCTCTTATCCAGGAATTAAGCTATTTTCGGGACCTGATAGCTGGCTGGGTCAACCTGCAAGCGTCTTGGAAATCGATGGACAATTCGATCGCCTTGAAGAGATGGTCTATATCGAAAATCATCTTAGCTGCATCAATACTAAGTTCTACGGCGAATTAACCCAGCTTCTACTCAAGCATCCTGATTATCCTGGCTCTAACAATGGTACTGGGCTATTGCAAATTATCGTTGGATTGAAGATGCGGGCTACCTTTGAGCGACTGACCCAACAAGCGGAACAATTGGTCGCAGCTTAAATCACAGCAATATTTTCGTTTTATAGCTATAGCCAACCCAAATAGTGTGAGGCGGCGCTTCGCGCCGCCTCACACTATTTGGGTTTTATGTCCTAACAAGAATGGCGACAGCTATAGCTCAAAGGATTATCAAGGGAATTAGCAAAGCTAATTCCCTTGATTTTTGGTTGCGAAAGGACTGCTAAACCAATAGCCTTGATCATCGTGATGTTCAAAAAGTAAGCGGCGGCGACACAAATTCAGTGCTTCCGATGAGATTACATGCTCGTTAGTCAAGTATTTCTGCAAAGCTTGCCGATCGCGATCTCTGATTGTTGATAAACGAGTGAGGCGATCGCTCTCCAAAATGCGGTTAACAGTTTCCAAATGAATCGGCGGAGATTCTGATTGCAAACAACCTTGTAAGAGTGATAGTAAATAGGGCAGATGCCCATAACTTGCTAAACATAGCTGATCAAGAGTTTCCAGATGATCAAAGCAGTTAGTAATTTGCTCTAATCGCTGATCAGGGGAAATATTTGGCATCATTCTCGCTAAAACAACTTGGCGTAGTAGATTTAGAGTTTCCGGATTAACCACACCATTGCGATCGCATAGCTGTAAATTTGATAACACAATTGGGCTATTACCCTTCAAATATTGCTGAAATCTGAGCTGAAATTGTTCATTAGGATGGGCGATCGCGAGCAATGGCAAACAGTAAATCGTGTGACATTGAAATTGACGCAAATATTTACCACCTTTTCCAAAAATGCTCTCGACCTGCTCTATAGATAGCCGATCAAGGTTATCGACCAAAAACACTAGCCCTTTTTTTCCAGTTTGTTTAAGTCGATCAACGGCGATTCCTGTTACTTCTTCGATCGCCACGATTAGTAAATTGGGAAGACGTGTTTCCAAATGATGGTGTAACTGGCGGCGGTTCTGCTCACTATCTTGCAACGCTTGCAAAATTTTTTGTAACCGTTGCACATGGGTAGAGCCTACCGATGGAATCATTTTCATCCATTTTTCGATTTCAGTAATCGCATTGGGCAAATAAGCTAGGGATAATGAATCTCCTTGGCTTTCTAGTTGCCGCAAAATTAGCTTCAGAATTACTAGCCAAAGCTCTATTAAGCCAACATCAGTAATTTGGAGATATTGGTCAGCCATACAATAAATTACGGCAAAGCCTTGCTGCTCAAGCTCAGATTTTAAACGTAGCAGTTCCGTTGATTTACCACCACCTAAATTTCCTGAGAATAATTGATAGGTTGGTTTATTAGGAGATAAAGCGATCGCTCTCCGCATTCGCTTCACCACATCTTCTCCCCTAGCCATCGCCAAATCTATATAGTAATGAGCTTCCTTTTGTAAACTGATATCAAAGCTAGGATTGCAAGCGTGGAGAGATTCAAGATTTGACATAACGCAGAAATAATTAGGTGGATGACGAAGGGCATAAGCTCCTTGTTTGTCTTGGCACACAAGTAACGCTGTGAGCTTATGCTCACCACGTTACTTAAATAAATACTCGATCGCACAAACTCGGCACATCTGCCAACGGGATATTTCACCAGTTAAGGCGGGGCGATCGCATCTTGGACATTGGGGCATTTGATTAGTTCTTAACTTCATCACATTTTGCCAACGCTGGAAAGCTTCACTTGCTGTTTCAGGAGCTTTAGGGCTTTCTAATTTAATTTTAAGATTTGGCTTGAGTTGGCGAGGGGATGACTCATTGGCGATCGCTGGTGGTAAATAGCTGGGATGATCTTCCGTGACAACTTTGCGCTCTTTTAAGGTTTGCTGTTGGGTTGCCCATTTTGCAGTTGAGAAATGAATATCAGCGATCGCTAAATTTCCCGAACCAACAAATAGAGCATTTATTTTCGCCAAAATCCTTACTCTTTCAAAGGTCAGAGCCTGTGACCAAACTGAACTAGACACAGCCACTTGTAACGCTTTTTGATATACCCCAATTGGGCAAGTTTGTTTAGCTACCGATTCACCGACAATATCAGCCCATTTTTCGACAATCAGCAAATATTGACAGCGTTGCTGCCAACTAGTACGCGCCTGAATGCCGTGCAAAATATTTGGTAACCCTGTCAAGGACATGCTCGTAAACCAAACAGAACTTTGCTTAAGATTAGCATTTTTATAAGTAGGGTATGCCAAAACCTAGAAAGGTGTACTGACTGCGTAGCAGTCAGTACACCTTTCTAGGTAATTTATGCGTAGCTACTTACTTTCTGAAAACAGCGATAATATTTAAAGTTGATTTTGAGTAATAATTTTCTATGTTTGGAAGTTTGTTTAAATCGCGATCGCCAGATCCAGCCCGTGTTCCCAAAGGTCAGAGATTAACTAATGGTTTTCCCATTATGACCTATGGAGATACTCCCCAAATTAAGCCTCAAGATTGGCAACTACGTGTATGGGGACTCGCCACCGAGAAAACCTTTACATGGAACGACTTTATGGCTATGCCACAAACAGAATTTACTGCCGACTTCCATTGTGTCACTACATGGTCAAAACTCGATGTGCAATGGAAAGGAGTCAAAGTGACAGACTTCTTAAAATATATCGAAGTCGATCCTAAAGCCGTGCATTTAATGGAACATTGCTACGGTGGCTATACGACAAATATTGCGATGGAAGATTTTGTGCGAGAAGAGAATTTCTTCGCGCATACACTCTTTGATCAGCCGTTACCGATTGACAATGGTGGCCCCATGCGACTAGTAGTCCCCCATCTCTATGCTTGGAAAAGTGCAAAATGGCTGAATGGGCTTGAGTTTCTCGACAAAATGCAACTAGGTTTCTGGGAACGCAATGGCTATCACCATCGCGGCGAACCTTTTGCTGAGGAAAGATATAGCTCGTTTTAGTACCAAAAGATGAGTGGCGGCGCGAAGCGCCGCCACTCATCTTTTGGTTTTTATATTGCTATAGCGATCGCGATCACATATGTTTAGTGAGTACAATTACGCAACTATCAAGGCTTACATCACGTCATAACTTAGAGAAAAACCTGATACTAATTACATCAAGAGTTAAGGAAGTGAGGAGCAAAGCGATGTCAGTATTTCATTTTGGCGGATTTATCTTTAAGTTTTACGCTGGTTCGATCGCTGTTTTAGTTTTAGCCAATGCTCTCTCCACACTCTAGATGCCTTAACACAGTGACCATTTTTCAACTGATAATTTTTTCCTGTAAGTTTTTTGTGAGCGCGATCGCAATTTTATTCCTCGCCAATGCGGTCTCTAACTTTTAAAATTTCTCCAGAAAAATGTCAAAGCATCTTATCCATTTTTGGGTAAGGTGCTTTTTATTGGACTACAAAAAATGAAAGCGGCGCGAAGCGCCGCTTTCATTTTTTTGGTTTATTTCATATAAATGGAACTTCTATCGAGATAGTCCTGAGACTGGATCAGGATAGGTGAAATCCCTTCTACAACTTGTTTTGATTTGTCAACAGGACTGTACTAAAATGGCTATTAGAGAAAATTTAAATATTTCTTAATTTCTATTCATTACATAGTTAAACCTCTAGTTTGGACAAACCCAAGGTCAAAAAAAATCTATGGTCGCAACCCCTGAAACCACAAACGCAGCCACTCCCGCCTTTTGTGAAGGCATTCAGTACTTTGGCGAACCGTTGGAGGGGTTCGACGAGCTAGGACGTATACCCGTTCTTAGCCCTGACAAATCTGGTGTCACTGATCCAAGCGATCGCGCTGCGGTGTTTCAAACTTTACTAGCAGCCGACGCTCTGCGCTATCTCACCTTACAAGTCACAGCCAGCAAAGCATCAGGTCACCCTGGCGGATTTGCTAGTAGCGCCGAAGCAGTAGCAGCCTTTTATATGCTCGGTCACAAGAATATGCCCACAGAAGTTGGACATCATGCCCCCGGGTATTACAGCGCCATGTTTCTCGATCGCTCCCTTGAGGATATGGGCATCAACACTGTAAGTCAAATGCGCGAAAGATATCGTGAAAAGCATGGCTTGCTTGGTCACTTGTCAGGATTTATCCCCGGAATTTTAGCTCCTGCGGGGCCCCTTGGACAGGGACAGCATTTTGCGATGGCAGCGGCGCTGTTACATCGCGATAAGCTTTTCCCAGTAACCATGGGTGATGGTGGGATGGGTGAACCCTATCCAATTAGCTCGATCGCCCATTTTCATACCGCCTATCCTGAAGTCACCAATTTTATTCCGATTCTGGTGTGGAATGGGTTTAGCCAAGAACATCACAGCATGGTTTCGACAAAGACCAATGCCGAAATGATTGCTTTTTGGAAAGGGAATGGCTTTGATGAAGTGATTTTGGTTGATGCTAAGGATTTTGACGATCAGCATCAGGAAGGAGCTTATGTTGATAGTACTGCCTTCTCTTTCAAACAACGCCTTGCTTTTACAGAAGCAGTTCTCGTTGGTGTGGATAAAGCGGCGAAACTTGCCTTTGGTGGGAAGCTGACTGTATTTATCATCAAGCAACTTAAAGGCGCAGGAGTTCATGCACGCGGTGCAAAATCCCATAATCTCTATGCTCACCACACCCTCGACAATGCCGATGTGGTTGCTGGCTTAAAATCCCGTGCGCTCAATCCTGAAGCATGGCAAACCGTTCGCACCAATTTAGAATGGGCTGGTGGCGGTTCTTCTTCTAAAACTGCGGTTACAGAATCAGTCTTAGCATTAACGGATTTGGGAACTTTGCCTCTCGAAGAATATGCGGCTGGCGAAGCCAAGATCTCCACAACCGCTATGGGACGCTTAGTTGGTTATGTCGGACAAACCGACAAGCGCTATATCGTCACCAATGCTGATGGTAACGAAGCTTCAGGAATTGCCAATATTAACCAAGCTCTGAAAATCAATCACCCCACCACTGATGCTCTTTATAATCAAGAACCTGGTGGACAGGTGTATGAACCTCTGAGCGAAGATGCCTGTGCAGGTTTAGCAGTCGGCTTGGCATTAATGGGTAGCCGTACTCTCTGGTGTTCCTATGAATCCTTTGCGATTAATGGACTTCCCATTTGGCAGACCGTCACTCAAGCGATGGCTGAGTTACGTCGTCCCACGCCTGCAACGGTATGTCTGTTCACCGCAGGAGCTTTAGAGCAAGGACGTAACGGTTGGACACACCAACGCCCTGAAATCGAAGGTTATTTTGCAGCAATGATGCGAAATGGCAACGTGTTCCCACTGTTCCCTCTTGATGCTAATAGCATTCAGGTTTGTTATGACTGGGCACTAAAAGCGGTGAATAAGGGTGTGGTAATTACGGCTAGCAAATCTCCTTTGCCAATCCGTACTACCTTTGAGCAAACCAGACAGGCTCTAGAAGATGGCGCGATCGCTTTGCAAGAAATTGCAGGTGAGAAGAAGGTCGTCTTCGCTGTCATCGGTGACATGATGTTGCTTCCTGTTTACGAAGCTGCACAAAAGCTGGCGGAACAAGGGATCGGCTCCAAAATTGTCTCAGTTGTTAGCCCTCGTCGCCTTTATCGGGCAACTGATGTAGCTTGGGATACTTGCTCTGAGCCAGATGGCAAGTTCCTAAGTGATGCTGATTTTGAGGCTTTCTTTGGTGGTGATGCTTTGATTGGTGTCGTTGGTGGTGCATCGGCACTCCTCGAACCAGTGATGCTCCGCAGCAATAGCAAGCGTGATATCTTCTCATGGAAGCGCGGCGAAACCACAGCTTCGGCAGGTCAATTGTTTGATTTTAATGGCATGAATGCTGAGGCGATTTGCGATCGCGCTAAGCAGTTGATTAGCTAACTTGGATTAACCTTCTTGACTGAGGGAATTAACCCCTCCCTAACCCTCCCCTTGCAAAGGGGAGGGAACAAGATTTCCACTTTCCCCCCTTTGCAAGGGGGAATTAAAGGGGATTAGATTGCAAATAAATTCTTTCAACTTCTGAGGCAGGTAGAGGTCTATTAAATAGGTAGCCCTGTCCGTATTGACAGCCAACATTTTGTAACCATTCAAGCTGCTCCTTAGTCTCAATTCCTTCCGCAATTACGGCTAAGCCAAGCTGATTACTAAGCGCAATAATTGTATCAACGACATGATAGTGGCGATTTTCGGTTTGAATTTGGCTCACAAAGGAGCGATCAATTTTGAGGTTATCCACTGGGAAGCGATGGAGATAGCCAAGAGAAGAATACCCCGTTCCGAAATCATCAATGCTGATTTGAATTTGACGCGATCGCAATTCTTTGGTTAGGGCGATCGCCGATTCAGCATTGTCCATAATCGCACTTTCGGTAATTTCTAATTTGATATTAGCGGGATTAGCTTTGGTTTCGGCAATGATGTGATCGATATCGGCAAGTAGCGTCGCAGAGGAAAACTGGCGCACGGAAAGATTGACACTCATGGTGAGTTCTGTCCAGCCTTGCTGCTGCCATGCATAAAGTTGCTGACAAGCTTGCTTAAATACCAACATTCCCACAGGTACAATTAAGCCCGTCATTTCCATAGAAGGAATAAATTCTGCGGGTGAAACCATGCCCCGTTCAGGATGTTGCCATCTTATTAAAGCTTCAAATCCTACTAGTTTTTGAGTTTGTAACTCGATGATTGGTTGGTAAAAGAGCATAAACTCTTGTTGTTCTAGCGCTCGTTGCAGATCGTTCTCTAAAATCAGACGATTGTACATAGCTAGATGCATTTGGCGATCAAAGATTTGATGACTGTCTTTGCCACGCAATTTGGCTTGATACATCGCTGTATCTGCATCTTGCAAAAGTTCTTCAGGTTTATGATCGCTATATTTGCCTAGTGCAATTCCCATACAGACAGTGATAAAGATTTCACAATTTGCCACTGCGAAGGGTTGAGAAAAGCTTTGGAGAATTTCTTGCAAAAATGGCTCAAGGGATGTTTCTTCTTCAATCTCATGGAGTAGAAAACAAAATTCATCTCCACCCATTCGTGCTAATAAATCGTGGGGACGCAGATGCCTCTGTAACCGTTGGGCAATCGCCATCAGTAACTGATTACCAACCGCATGACCAAAGGAACCGTTCACCAATTTAAACTGATCGCAGTCTATATAAACTAGAGCCAGCGATGATTCTCCCGCTTGTAATCTATCTTTTAGTTCTTGAACTAAGAATGTCCGACTTGGCAACTTTGTAAGTGCATCCTCCAAAAGCATATTTTGCAATTGGGCGGTGCGCTTCTGCACCATTGCTTCTAATTGAGTATTGAAGGTTGCTAATTGTTGATATTGCTGGTGAATGCGAATCATCGATCGCACTCTTGCGGTTAACTCCAGCCGATTGACAGGTTTACTAATAAAATCGTCAGCACCTGCAAACAAACATTGCGCGAGGTCTTTTTTGGTGGTTAGAGCCGTAACCACAATAATTGGCACGGCTTTCCATTGAGGCATCGCTTTAATGCGCCGACAGACCTCAATGCCATCCATATCAGGCATCATCACATCTAGCAAAATTAGATCGGGCTGAAATATTTCTAGGGATGAGATCGCATCTTTGCCATTAGCTGCATAGTGCAAATTATAGGATTGGGTTTGTTGTTCAAAGTCGTCGCTGGTACTTAAAAGCGTTTCAATTACATCAAAATTATCAGGTTCATCGTCAACAACTAAAATAGAAGGCTTGTTCATGGTTAATTAATATTGATTTGAAATTATATGAAAGCTAAAAGTTAGGGTTTGGCGATTTAATAAAGAACCAGATTTTTTGTAGCACGGCTAAGCTGTGCTACAAAAAATCTGGTTCTTTATTTTACTTCGAGTCTCTTAAGATCTAAAAATTGTTGAATAGTTTTTGTTAATTGCCTCAGCTTAACAGGTTTACTCAAATAATCACTAGCCCCTGCATCGATACATCGCTTAATATCATTTTCCATTGCTAGCGCCGTAAGAGCAATAATCGGAACATTCATTAAATCAGGGATTTGGCGAATTTGTTTCGTAGCTTCTAATCCATCCATCACAGGCATTTGAATATCCATTAGAATTAGATCAGGTTTTGCTGACCGTGCCAAAGCTATCGCCTCCTCTCCATTATTTGCTAAAACAATGACATAGCCTTTGGCAGTTAAGTAACTAGATACGGTCATGACATTGGCTTCATTGTCCTCTGCTAGCAAGATTACAGGAGCAGTTTGCGGAATCTGCCCAGATTCGATAACTAGCTCTGTCTGACTTTCCATAGTAACAAATACAGGTGCTGAAGCTGACTCAGTACAGGGAAGGATAACGGTAAAACAACTGCCCACACCTACTTCACTGGATAACATCACTTTGCCTCCATGCATTTCCACAATCCGTTTTACGAGAGCCAGCCCTAAACCTGTCCCCTGATATTGACGATTGAGGGCGCTATCGATTTGGATAAAGGGTTGAAATAGCTTACTGATATTTTCTGGAGCGATGCCGATACCTGTATCACTTATGGCAATGTGAAGATAGCTATTTACGTCTAATTCGGGTGGGGTAGAACCAATAGCAGCTTCCTGAGCAATAGCAGACAGGGGCTGACGGCTAACTTCTACGGTAATATGTCCACCGTCTGGAGTAAATTTGACCGCATTATTGAGTAAGTTAATCAAGACCTGACGAATGCGCCGTTCATCAACAATTAATTCAGGTAAGTTCGGAGCTAGTTTTGTTTCTAGTTGAATCGATTTTTTGAGAGCTTGCTGTTTAACAAAGGTGAGACTGGATTGACAGAGCGATTCCACAGAGATGGTGGAGTATTCTAGCTCAATCTGTCCAGATTCGATTTTGGCAACATCAAGAATGTCATTAATCAGTTCTAGTAAGTGAGAACCACTACGTTCAATCGTTTGAAGAGCTTTGATTTGGGCATTAGAGATTCTTCCAAAAACCTGCTCTTGCATTCCCTCCGTCATCCCCAGAATTGCATTAAGAGGGGTGCGGAGTTCATGGCTCATGTTAGCCAAAAATTCATCTTTGAGTCGGGTCGCACGAGCCAGTTCTTCATTGGACTCTGCTAGCCGTTGGTTGATTTCAGTAAGGTGTTTTTGGGTTTGTTGCCGATCGCGAAGTTCTTGTTGCAACTGTACAAATAAATCCGCCTGTTGAATGGCGATCGCTAACTGATTGGCAATTTGTTGGAGGAGATTAATCTCCCATGGTTGCCAATGGCGTGGGCGATCGCATTGATGGGCGATCAGCAATCCCCAGAGAGTGTCATTTTGAATAATCGGAACGACGAGTTTCGCTCTAACCTGTATTTCCGTAAGAAACTCAGCTAAGCAGGGTAACACCTCAAGTGGCTCGGCTTCGCGATCTCTGAGGGCAAATATTCTTCCTTGGAGGTAGCGATCGTAATTGACTTTGGGAAAAACCTCTTCAGGAAAAGTAATATCTAAAATTGACTGCCATTGAGATGAGACTGCTTCAGCAATCGCCGCACCTGTTCCGTCAGGAAAAACTCGATAGACTAGCGCTCGATCTGAGTTTAAGACCTGATGAATTTCATCCACGGTGGTTTTGAGAATTTCATCCAGATTTAGAGTGGATCGCATCCGTTGAGTGATTGTTTGCAATAATTTTGAATGATCAACTTGTTGGCGAATCATCTCTTCAGCTTGTTTGCGATCGCTAATATCCACGACCACACAAACACAATCATCCTCAGAGAGCATCGCAATGCCAATCAGCACATGAACTAGATGTCCATCCTTGTGATAGTAGACTTTTTCCCAAGGTGCAATTACGCGACTAAGTTTCAGGTGCTGGAGCGCATGGAGATCGCTGGGCAGATATTCGGCAGGGGTGATAGTTTCCCAACTAATCCGTTTGGCAATCAGATCTTCTCGACTGTAGCCAAGCAGTTCCAAGAAGCGATCGTTCGCATCGGTAATCTGACCGTTAAAGTCAGTAAACATCATCCCCACAATATTAGATTCAAAAACTCGACGGAAACGGGTTTCACTTGACTGTAAAGCAGCTTCGGCAAACTTACGAGCTGTGATGTCAACGCGAATCGCTAGATGATGCAATGTTCGACCTTGACTATTTGCAAAAGGAACAATAGTGCTATCGACCCAATAGAGACTGCCATTCTTAGCGCGATTACAAATTTCACCTCGCCAAATCTGACCATTAGAGATTGTTTGCCACAAATCTTGGAAAAAAGCGTGGGAATGATAGCCAGAGTTAATCAGGCGATGGGTTTGTCCGATCAGTTCGTCACGAGAGTAGCCAGAAATATCGCAAAAGCGATCATTGGCATAGGTAATTACTCCTTGAATATCCGTAATCGCCACGATCGCTGCCTGATCAAGTCCAATTTTAAATGAGGCTAGTTCTTGCAACTGCTTATAGGTAAGCTCAGCCTGTTTGTGAACATCATAGTGTTGCAAACTTTCGTAGGTTACTAAACCTACAAGACGATCGCTTTCATCGACAATGGGCAAATGCCTAATTTGACATTTTTGAAATATATTAATCGCCACCAACGCATCGGTAAAAGCCGACTTTTGCAAGGTAACTACGGGAGAAGTCATCACTTCCCTGATCAATAAATTATCTAATTTAATTAGGGGCTGTTGTTGGACAATCAGTCTGACAACATCTTGATGAGTGAAAATACCCAACAGATGCTCTCTTTCTACCACTAGCAGATAGTCCGCTTTTCCCCTATGCATTTTCGCGATCGCTTCCATCACCGTCGTCTCAGGCTCAACAACAAGAGGTTTGAGAATGATCATAGACGTTAGTGATAGATGGGCTAGAGGATCGGTAGAAGTAAACATAAGTTTATGAAGGGTGTTTTCAGGATTTGGCAAAGCTATAACTGTGGATAGAGCGGTAATGAAATATGTATAGTCGTCTCTTGCTGATAAATGCTAGTAATAGAAAAATTGCCGCCTGCGAGTTCAACAATCTTTTTGACCACCCTTAAGCCCAAACCGATACCTTGCTGCTCATAGCTTTTCCGCTCAAACTGGACAAAAGCATCAATGCGATTAATCTGCTCCTCGGTAAGTCCTCGACCTAAATCCTTCACTGACAAATTAAACATATTGCCTAGCACATGACTACTAATTTTGATCATCGTCCCTGCTATGGAGAATTTCACAGCATTTTCGACCAACTCATGGAGAATCGTCAAAAGGTAGCGATCCGATAGTGCGATCTCGGCATCCTCAAGGTCAAAGCTCAGATCATCACTACGTTTAAGCTCTTGAACATAGGATTTTAATGAAGCTTCAATCATGGCGCTAGAGAAGTTAGTATGAGCCAATTTGAATGACTCTTGGCGACTGGGAGAAACCTCAAGTTCTAGGTAGACCAGAAACTTTTTGGTTAAACTTTCTAAACGCTTTGCTGATTCATCAGCCCAACCTAGCATTTCGTGGATTTCGGCAATATCCATACTTTCGATGTCTTCTTTCAGCATGGCGATCGTGCCGATAATGCCATTGAGGGGTGTATTTAGCTCATGGGACATTCTCGAAGCTAAAGTACCACGCAATTCATTGAGAGTACTTTCCAGAATATTGATCGTATTGGCTTGGATATGGGATAGGGTTTGGATATTGTCATACTGTTGCTTGATTCTCAGCATTGAATGTACCCGCGCCCGCAGTTCAATACTATTAATTGGTTTACTAATAAAATCATCGGCTCCAGCATTGAGGCAATTAGCCATATCAGACTTAGAACTTAAAGCGGTCACCATAATGATCGGCACAGTTTGCCATTGAGTGCTGGCTTTAATCCATTTACAGACCTCAATGCCATCCATCTCTGGCATCATCACATCCAGCAAAATCAGATCGGGCTGAAAGGCTTTGAGACTAGCGATCGCGCTTTTACCATTAGCTGCATAATGCAATTCATAGTTATGTTCGCTCAAGAGAGCCTCAATCACATCAAAATTATTAGGCTCGTCATCAACAACTAAAATTGAGGATATATTTGTCATTGTATTGGTCATTGTTTTACTTTAGAAACCATTTAAGAATTGTCTAGATCCCCCCCAGTCCCCCTTAAAAAGGGGAGAGAATTTTCTTCTTCCCCCTTTTTAAGGGGGATTGATGGGAATCTCTTAGAGCTTTGAACATGAACTAACTATCCTATGAGGAATTCTTCGCAAGGTAATCCTCCAGATATGCAACAACTGAAGGAAAACTTTGATCAATCTCGGATACTAAGCGATCGCTGCCCTCTAATTGATGATTACGTCCTGCCACTTCCAATCCAAAACAAATTTCGGAAAAAGCTTTAGCCCCAAGCATTCTGCTACTTCCCTTTAAGGTATGCGCCACATATTCTATTTGCGAAGCATCTTGATCTAATATAGCTTGATGCAACTTCTCTAACAGGACTGGACATTCTTCGTTTAAGAATATATGGATCATCCGTTGAGGCAAATTCAATGAAACCTTCTCGATTTCCTGAAGCGCTTGATCATCAAAGTCCGTATTCAACTCAGTGGTAGCTGGTTGGATTTCAATTCCTTTAGGAAGATTCCCCCAACGCTCAATGATTCTTTGTAAAGTATCAAAGGAGACTGGCTTACTGATATAGTCATCCATTCCTGCATCTAAGCACATTTCGCGATCGCCTTGCATCGCACTAGCGGTCATCGCGATGAGGATCGGACGGGATGGATTTGTGGATAGCTCAGTCCATTTTTCCACAATATAAGTAGCAGTTTCCAGTCCATTCAAGCGCGGCATCTGCACATCTAAGAACACAATATTAAAGGTATTACTCTTAATCGCTTCTAGAGCTTCGATCCCATCGTTGACAATTACAGGTGCATAGCCCATTTTACTGAGCATTGCCAAAACCATTTCTTGGTTGATCAAATTATCCTCAGCAACCAAAATATTCAGTGGTAGTTGAGTCGCTAGCTCAAAACTAAGGGGCTTAGCATGGCGCAACATCGTTCTCCCCTCAAAGGGAACCATAGCTTGAGGACGTTCGTTTGTAACTGAGACTGGCAAAACAAAGAAAAAGCTAGAACCTTCACCTAAAGAGCTTTCCGCCCAAATATTTCCGCCCATTATCTGCACCAGCTTTTGACAAATTACTAGTCCCAACCCTGTGCCACCGTACTGACGCGCCGTAGCGATCGAGGCTTGGGTAAAGGGTTGAAATAGCTTTTGTAACTGTTCTGGGGAAAGTCCAATTCCTGAGTCCTGCACTTCAAAAAGTAATCTTACTTCGTTCTCAGTCTTTGGAGAAACCGACGGGGAAAGGTCTGGAGATAAGGACACAGAGAGTCGCACTGCGCCTTTATGGGTAAATTTGACCGCATTATTTGCTAAATTCAGCAAAATTTGCCGTAATCTAATGGGATCACCAAGTATATATGTAGGTGTTTGCGGATCAATCTGGTAATCTAATCCAATTCCTTTAGATTCAGCTTGTTGATTCAGGAGCGCACAGGTATCGGCTATAATTCCATGCACATCAATTGGTAGATGCTCTAGTAAAAGTTTTTGGGATTCAAGTTTGGAGAAGTCGAGAATATCATTGATCACTGTTAACAGTATTTCGCCACTAGTTTGAATGGATTGCACAAACTTATTTTGTTCTGAATCAAGGGAAGTAGTCGCTAATAGCTCCGTCATTCCCAAGACTCCATTGATGGGGGTGCGAATTTCATGACTCATCATCGCTAAGAAATCTGACTTAACCCGCAAAGCTGCCTCCGCGATTTCTTTAGATTCTTGGAGATTGGTTTCGTATTGCTTGCGATCGGTAATGTCCCGAAACCGCCAGACAAATCCCCAAAAACGACCAGTCGGAGAAGTAACAGAACTACTAAAATACTCGTAGGTGAGTGCATTAATGACCATCTCACCATGGGTAACTTGATCTGGTTCGTCGTAGGTTTCTTCCAAGATTTGGGTAATTGCTTGGGGGGAGTTAGCCGATTGCAGTAGTGGTAAAAGCGGTAAATTTTGGTGATTGACCTTGGAGGTAATCGCCTTGATATCACATATTTCACATATTTTTTGATTATATGCGACTAGTCGCCCCTGTTCATCGACCGCAATAATTGCCTCTAGGCTAGCTTCAAGTTGTGCGTGGATCAGGGCATTGGCTCGTTCCAGCCGATCGTGTTGCTCTTTAATGCGTAACATGGAACTTACCCTTGCTCGGAACTCCAAAGAGTTTAAGGGCTTACTGATGAAGTCATCGGCTCCCGCATTCATACACCTTGCTAGGTCTTCCTTAGAGTTCAGAGCAGTAACCATAATGATTGGCACAGTCTGCCATTCAGGTAAAGCTTTAATGCGTTGGCAAACCTCAATGCCATCCATAACTGGCATCATCACATCTAGCAAAATTAGATCGGGCTGAAATGTGTCGAGATAGGCGATCGCATCTTGACCACTAGCAGCATAATGCAACTGGTAATCTTGATCGCCCAAGATAGTCTCAATCACATCAAAATTATCAGCTTCGTCATCAATGATTAAAACAGATGCTAGATTCATTGCCTATCTTCTTAATTCGCTAAAAGTTGATGGATAGTAGCCGCCAGTTGCTTTAGCTTAACAGGTTTCGCGAGATATTCATTCGCTCCTGCGGCTAGGCAACGCTCTCGATCATCTGTCATTGCCAAAGCCGTTAACGCAATAATCGGAATATTAACTAAGCTGGGAATCTGGCGAATCTGTTGCATAGCTTCTAACCCGTCCATGACTGGCATTTGGATATCCATCAAAATTAAATCAGGTTTTGCCGATAATGTTATAGAAATTGCCTCTTCTCCATTTTTGGCTAACACAATGCGATAACCTTTGGCGATGAGGTAACTAGAAATTGTCATGATATTGGCTTCGTTGTCTTCAGCGATCAAGATCAGGGGGACTTGAGATTTGCCCACGTTGGGGGAATCCAGATTGCCGATCTCGGTTGTTGGATTGCTGGAAATCGTGTCAGAGGAGTATGTAGTATTAGAACTACAGGGTAACTCAATGGAAAAACAACTGCCTACCCCTAGTTCGCTAGTTATTCCCACCTTACCACCATGTAGTTCTACCATCTGTTTCACTAGGGCAAGCCCCAAACCTGTACCTGCATATTGACGATTCAAGGCACTGTCGATCTGCACAAAAGGCTTAAATAGTTTCTGGATATTTTCTGCGGCAATACCAATACCCGTGTCAATTACTGCGATGCGGACATATTCCCTAACCTCCTCGTTAGTTTGATCTGGAGAAGTAGAAATCAACTGGAGATGGTTAACTTCTAGGGTAATATTTCCTCCCTCTGGCGTGAATTTGACGGCATTGTTGAGAAGATTAATTAATACCTGTCGGATGCGCCGTTCATCCACTAGCAAATCTGGCAAATTTAGCGGCAATTTGGTGAAGATCTGGATGCGTTTTTGCATCGCCAGTTGCTTGATAAACGCCAGACTGGACTGACAGAGATGATTAATTGAAGTAGGGGTACATTCCAGTTCGATTTGCCCAGATACAATTTTGGAAACATCCAAGATGTCATTAATCAGTTCTAATAAATGAGTTGCACTTGCCTCGATGGTTTGTAATGCTTTGAGTTGGCGATCGCTAATTTTACCGAAGACTTGTTCTTGTAAGCCTTCAGCCATTCCCAAAATTGCATTGAGAGGAGTACGAAGTTCATGGCTCATATTTGCCAAAAACTCATCCTTAAGTCGCGTCGCACGGGCTAACTCTTGATTGGTCTGTTGCAGTTGAGCCTCAGCCTGTTTACGAGCGCTAATATCCCGCACAAAAAAGACCACTTCATCATGACCGCAAGGAGAAACGCGCACTTCTTCGTAAAGATATTTATCTTCAACCTGAATCTGCTGTTCATAAATTTGGACAGTCTGGGTGGCGAGGGCTTGTTGTAGCGCTGCATATTTGCGTTCTGCATAAATTCCCGAAGTGGGCAAGGGAAAAGCGTCATAAATACTTTTGCCGATAATTTGCTGGGGATCAACGAGATTTTTACCTTGAGGCGACACCATAAAATCTACATATTTACCCGCACGATTAACTCGAAATACGAGGTCTGGCAATGCTAAAAGAGTAGCACGAGTGCGTTCTTCACTACGTTGGAGAGCTTCTTGCATGGCATAGCGATCGCTAATATCCATGGCAATGCCCAACAATCGGGTTACTTTTCCTGCCGAATTCCAGATCGGCTCAGTTTTAACAAAAATATAACCAATGGAGCCATCCGCACAGACTATTTCGGCATCAATGGTAAAGGCTTGCCGATCATTAATGGCGCGTTCATGTAGTAGTTTTAAACGGGCTTGCTCATGGGGGGCAAAAAATTGAAAAAACTGCTCAAATGTTGGTGCGGGGCTATGGGGATCAAGGGCAAGAATGTTGAAAATCTCCTCTGACCAAGTAACTTTTTTGGTGATGACATCTAGCTCCCAACTACCAAGGTGGGCAATTTGTTGGGCTTCTTGCAAGCGGGCTTCACTGAGTCTCAAAGCCTGAGTGCGCTGTTGTACACGATCTTCCAGTTCTTGATTTAAATTTTCTAGGGCTTGGGTAGCTTGTTCGCGCTCGATCGCAATTTTGACGATATTTGCCGCAAGGGCTATCGCCTCTAGCTCTTGCGGTTGTGGACTATGGATATCTTGATGATAAACAGCAAAAGTGGCTAGGACAGACCCATCGCTCGCGATCGCAGGAAATGACCAGCAAGATCTCAATCCATGGGCTAAAGCTAATTCCTTATAATCTTGCCAAAGTGGATCGTTGGCTAGATCAGAAACAATTATAGGCTCTTTGCGAAAGGCGGCTGTACCACAGGAGCCAGCATTCTCTCCAATTGATAAGCCTTCGAGCGCTTGATTGTAAGCATCGGGTAAATTAGGCGCTGCACCATGATGGAGTTTCCCTTCGCGATCGCATAGCAAAATCGAACAAAGTCCCCCTTCAATTTGATCTTCCGTGGCCCGTACCAAAACCTCCAGAATATCTGGCAAAGCCTCTCCCTTGGCAATGCGCTCCAAGATCGAGTTTTGCATCTCCACTCGCAATTCAGCTTGTTTGCGATCGCTAATATCGAGAGTTGTCCCTGTCATGCGAAGTGGTTTGCCCTCGCCATCCCATTCCACTACCTTACCCCGTGATAACACCCAAACCCATGCCCCAGATTTGTGGAGTTTTCGGAGTTCGCATTCATAAACTAAAGCTTTTTGTTGAAAGTGACTTTCCATCGCTAGTTTCGCTTTCTGCGAATCTTCGGGATGGTTCAATTGCCACCAATTTTTAGTCCCAAATTGGGCTAATTCATCAAGGGTATAACCAAAAATCTCGGCTAATCGCTCATTAATAATTACATCATCAGTCTGAATAGCCCAATCCCACAGACCGATACCCGAACCATCAACCGCTAGTTGTAGCCGTTCTTTAACGAGATCTAGTTCCAGTTGCGATCGTTGACGCTCCACCCGAATTTCAGCATCACGCACTTCTCTCCGTACCGCTTCAGACAGTCGAGTTAGACTTGCTTTCATCAAGTAATCATGAGCGCCTGCTTTCATCAGTTCGACCGCAGCAGTCTCACCAATTGTGCCAGAGACCACGATAAAAGGGAGGTTTGGGTATCTACTTTTAACAATTTGGAGCGCATCAGAAGCATTAAATTTGGGTAAATGATAATCAGAAATAATCACATCCCAAGTCTGTTTTTCCAAAGCTGCACACAAAGCTTCAGCCGTTTCCACCCGTTCCCAGATAATGTTCAATCCAGAACGACGTAGTTCTCGCTGTACTAAAAATGCATCATCTTCTGAATCTTCAATATTTAGTACTTTTAGGGTTAGAGGGTTGTTAATCATCGCTTATCCACTTTAGGTAATACTTCGTTAATTACTGCCCAATAAAGCCCCAACTGGCGCACCGCCTCCGTGAATTTTTCGATTTCCACGGGCTTCCGCACATAGCTATTCGCTCCCAAATTATAGCTATCAATGATATCGCGCTCTTCACTAGAGGATGTGAGTACAACGACAGGTAGCATATGCGTGCGTTCATTAGCACGAATCTGTCGTAAGACTTCCAATCCATCCACTTTGGGCAGCTTTAAGTCTAAAAGAACGACACTGGGTAACGGATTGGCATTCAATACCATTGTCAAGGCTTCTTCACCATTGTGGGCGACAAGAATCTCATTGGCAATGTTGCCACGACGCAAGGCTCGAATTGTCAATCTCTCATCATCAGGGTTATCTTCAACTAGTATGATGGGGCGTAGAGAAGTCATGGGTTAAGTTCCTATATTGCTCGAATCGATAATTGTTCGATTAATTGCTCAATGATTTAGGCAAGATATCAGGCACTGTAAAGTAAATGGTTGCACCTTTCTCTACGGCTCCTTCAGCCCAAATGCGCCCACCATGACGATGGATTGATCGCTGCACGGTGGCTAGCCCAATCCCAGTTCCTGCAAATTCATTGGTGTTGTGGAGACGTTGAAAAACCCCAAAAAGCATGTCAGCATAGCTCATATCAAACCCTGCTCCATCATCGCGTACAAAATAGGTAAACTGATTATCTTGATGTTTTTCTGGTGGAATCACGCCAAATTCAATCCGCGCCTTGCTATGGTGGCTGGTAAATTTCCAAGCATTTTGGATTAAGTTGCTGATCACGACCCGCATGAGGACAATATCGGCGGTGACGCAAACATCAGGGGCGATCGCTATTTCAACCTGCCTTTCTGTGTCTATGGATTGCAGTTCATCTAATTGCTCTTGCACTAACATGCTGAGGTTGACTTTGCTATATTGCATCTCAGAGCGAGATATGCGGGATAAACGGAGTAGGTCATCAATTAACATCCCCATCCGAGCAACATTACGACGAATGCGATCGAAATAATCCTTGCCATCGGCATCAAATTTGTCGCCATAGTCTTCTAGTAGGGCTTTGCTAAAGCCATCGATCGCCCGTAATGGCGATCGCAAATCGTGGGAAACCGAGTAGGCAAAAGCTTCTAGTTCGCGGTTAGAGGCGGCTAATTGTGCGGTGGTGTGCATTAGCTTCACTTCGGCACATTTACGATCGGTGATATCAATGTTCATGCCAATCATGCGCATGGGTTCCCCCTGAGCATTACGCTTTACTAGTGAATAGGCTTTGATATAGTGAAGCGAGCCATCGGAATGCACCACCCGAAATTCGGAGTCAAAGTCTTTTTCTCCTGCAAAGGATTGTTGAATTGCGGCTTCGACAATTGGTTGATCATCTGGATGGATTCTACTTATCCAAGTGTCATAGACACTGGTGATCTGCTCGCGCACGAGGTCATACATTTCATACATGCGGTCATTACAGATCAAGATATTGTCAGGAACATTCCAATCCCAGATAGCAATCTCTCCAGATTCGACGGCTAAAGTCAGGCGATCGGAGAGATTTTGCAATTCGGCTTCCGCTTGTTTGCGATCAGTAATATCCAGAACTGTACCGATCAGTTGCGTTAATTGCCCTGTAGCATCCACAATTGGTTCTCCCCTTGAGAGTAAGTAACCTAATGAACCATCACAGCGATAGAATCGAATTTCAAGGTCATAGGATTGGGCTGTGGCAATAGCTGTTTGGATTACTTGCTGATGATTGTCTTGATCATCAGGATGGATCTGCTCTTGGAGTGCATCAAAACTCGGAGTTCCCATAGCAGGATCACGACCAAAGATGTGAAATACCTCATCCGACCAAACAATCTGTTCAGTATATGGATCAAACTCCCAACTCCCCAATTTGCCAATGCGCTGAGCAGTTTTTAGGTGAACATCACTCTTCTGTAACTGTTCTTCAGATCGCTTGCGATCGCTGATATCAATATGACAACCAATCATTCGCAGAGGTCGATCATTTTCATCCCATGTAATCACTTGCCCTGAGCAAATCACCCAAACCGTAGAGCCATCTTTGTGCCGATATCTGACTTCATTACAAAATGGAAATTCACCGTGGGTTTGGATATGACGATCAAAAGCATCTAGAACTATGGATAAATCTTCATCAAAGATCAAGTGTTGCCATGTTTCAGGAGAATTGGGTAACTCATCATCTTCATAGCCAAACATTTTTTTGAATTTGGGACTGAGGTATTCTTCGTTAGTTTGCAGATTCCAATCCCAATAACCTGCCAACAGCGTATCAAAAATGTTTTCTAATAGCTTTAACTCTTGGCGAATTTGCTCAGTAAGTAATCTTTCGGCTTCTGCTTGTTTGCGATCGCTAATATCTGTATGCGTTCCCAACATTCTCAAAGGATTGCCCTGCTCATCCCAAGATACAATGCGCCCAAGAGAGAGAATCCATTTCCATTCCCCAGTTTGGGTATATTGGCGAAATTCTACTTTATATTCTGGCAAAATCCCCGCCACGTAGTCTTGATAAACCTTAGCAACTTGTTCGCGATCGTCAGGATGCAAACGTTCTAGCCATTTAGCATTAGTTTCCTGAAAAGTCATCGGGTTATAGCCTAGCATCGTGGCATATTCGAGACTAGTGATCGCTTCTCCTGTCTGTAAGTTGAGATCATAAAGCCCTTGATTGGCTGCTCGAAGCGCTAGACGCAAACGCTCCTCACTCTCGTATAGCTGCTGCTCGTCTTGGGCGCGTTGTTGAGCATTGGCAATGGTTTGCGCCATGACTTGCAGTAATCTGATTATTTCCTCGTCCCAAATTACGACATCGCTGAAAGAGGCAAATCCCATTGTTCCTGTGACAACGGATTTTTGAATTATGGGAACCGATAGAGCTGATACAATGTTGAACCGTTGCCAACTTGCTTGGTCGATCGCCGCCTCAATGGGAGCCTCGGCAACTCTAGGCATATTTACAATTTCTCGATGTAGTAATTTGGCATTAGCCCAAGGGAATGCTGTTAAAGGAATATTTTGTACTAGTGTGATTTGTCGAGGGTATTGGGGCTTAGCCCATTCATGGGTCATGCTTACAGTGCCATCTGGGAGCAGAGCGTCAACCTGATCGTTGAGACAAAATTTAATCAAATAGCTAGTATCGGAGTGAGTTGCTTCTCCAATCAGTTTCAGGGTGCGATCAATCTCAGCATCTAGCATCTCTGGGCTAATATCCACAAATCGACTGCTGATTTCCGCAATTAGTTGATTAAAGTCTCGCTGCAATTTCAAAGCTTGTTCTGTGGCCTTGCGATCGCTAATATCTGTAATCGTACCGATATAACCAATAATTTTGCCAGACTCATCACTTTCAGCCACAGCCTGACCGTAAACCCAAGTGATTTCCCCTGCTTTATTTTGAAACCGATACTCTAGTTGGAAGGGACGATTTGCTTGAAGGGCTTTATTCCACTCTACCGTCACAAGTTCGCGATCGCTTGGATGAAGCCCATTAGTCCAACCAAATCCCTCCGCCTCTGTTGAGGTCAGCCCTGCAAGCTGACACCAGCGATCGTTCACATAGCGACAGTTACCAAGATCGTCAGTACGATAAATTCCTACAGGCACAGATGCTGCCAGCGAGATAAACCTTTGTTCACTTGCCAATCTCAGGTCATTTGCGGTAAAGCTATTGGTATAGGTAGACATGATATTGTGTAATCCAAAAAATACACGCAAAAGTCAGTAATTATTTCTCATTTTACCCCTTGTCCTATCATTCACATGAAAAAGTCGAGAATTATTGGAATTATTTTTATGTTAAGTTTGGTCTTCTTTCTGAGCATCTAACTGTCGTCGTAGATTTTTGTAGTTATAGCTATAGACATCAATGTTAAGACAAAGCCAAAACCCAAAAGAGAGTTGCGGCGCGAAGCGCCGCAACTCTCTTTTGGGTTTTATGTCCTGACTTGGCTGGCTATAGCTATAACTGGCGACATCTATAACAGCTTGAGAATAGTTGTGGTGAGTTCCTTCAATTTCATAGGTTTACGTAGGTATTCATTTGCTCCTGCTTCTAAGCAGCGATCGCGATCGCCTGACATCGCTAATGCGGTGACCGCAATAATTGGAATTTCGGCTAGGTTAGGATCAAGGCGAATTTGTTTGATCGCCTCTAGTCCATCCATCACTGGCATTTGAATATCCATCAAGATCACGTCAGGATGGTACACTTTGGCAAGGGCGATCGCCTCCTGTCCATTGGTTGCGTGCTTAATGCGATATCCTTTGGCGATTAGATAGCTGGAAACGGTCATGACGTTGGCTTCGTTATCTTCGGCGATCAAGACTAAAGGCTCTGTCTTCTGTTTAGTCTGACTGAATTCGATGCTTGAGGTCGTCAGAGTTTCCATCGCCACAGGTACAGAAGTAGTTTCAAGGCAGGGAATATCAACCGTAAAGCAACTGCCCACACCCACTTCACTGGTTAAGCCTACTTTGCCACCATGGAGTTCGACAATCCGTTTTACCAGAGATAGCCCCAAGCCAGTACCCTGATACTGACGATTGAGGGCGCTATCAATTTGGATGAAGGGTTGAAATAGCTTTTGAATATTCTCTGGAGCAATACCAATACCTGTATCGATCACCGCAATGCGTAGATAGTTACCTGCCCAAGAATTGTCTAGCGTATTTATAGAAAGATCTGTCCCAGAGAGAGAAGATGAAGATGCTTCTTGTGATCGATAACTCACCTCTAGGGTGATACATCCGCCTTCTGGAGTAAATTTGACAGCATTCGTGAGTAGGTTGATCAAGACTTGGCGAATGCGTCGTTCATCCACAATTAAATTGGGTAGATTGGGTTGTAGTTTTGTCTCTAGCTGGATCTGCTTTTTGAGTGCTTGCTGTCTGATGAAAACAAGGCTGGATTGGCAGAGAGTTTCTATAGATATTAGAGAATATTCTAGTTCGATCTGCCCTGAGGCAATTTTGGCGATATCAAGAATGTCATTGATCAATGAAAGTAGGTGAGAGCCGCTACGTTCGATGGTTTGGAGAGCCTTGATTTGTGGCTCATTAACCTCGCCAAATACACTCTCTTGCATTCCCTCAGCCATTCCCAAAATCGCATTGAGGGGAGTGCGGAGTTCATGGCTCATGTTCGCCAGAAATTCATCTTTGAGTCGAGTCGCACGAGCTAGTTCGGCATTGGTATTAGCAAGTTGTTCATTGGTGGCGATCAGGCTACTTTCTGTCTGTTTCAAATCTTCTGTACGTTGATTTACTCTATCTTCAAGTTCTTTATTGAGTTGAAAGAGCGCAATTTCAACTTGCTTGCGATCGCTAATATTTTGCAGTTGGGCGATCAGATACATGGGTTGATTATTGATATTGCGAACTAGGGAAACGCTCAGGGAGATCCAGACGATATATCCATCTTTATGCCACAGGCGCTTCTCCAGATGAAAAGAACTGATCTCCCCTCTTAATAAACTTTGGACAGCTTCCGAGTCTGATTGCATGTCATCTGCACAGGTGATTTCTTGGTAAGTCAAAGATAATAATTCTGATTCCGAATAGCCCAAGATCTCACATAGAGCTTTATTAACCTTGAGGAATCTTCCATCTAGAGCATTCAACGCCATACCGATCGCAGCAGTCTCGAAGGCGCTGCGGAAGCGGATTTCGGATTCGCGCAGGGCGGCTTCGGTTCTTTTGCGATCGCTCATATCCCAAAGCACCATCACCGCTCCATCAATTTCTCCTGAGGGCAAATAGATCGGGGATGCACTATCCCCCACTGATCTTCTGATGCCTTGGCGATCGATCATAGCCGTAGAGTCATTGAGGAAGGATACTTGCCCAGATCTCAGGACTTGGGGAATTGGATTGATAACTTCCTCGCCACTATTTTCATCGATCAGACAGCAAACATCTGTTACTGATCTCCCTAAAGCCTCACCAACCTGCCATCCTGTCAAATGTTCGGCGGCAGTATTCATATAGGTAACTTCCGCAATCCGATCTGTCGCAATAACCGCATCATTGGTTGATTTGAGAATCATTGACAGTTGTGCTTCGCGCAAGGCAAGCTGTCTTTCCATCTGATGTTTGTATGAGGCAGTCTCGATCGCCACTCGTAAGTCTCTCTCATCAAAGGGCTTGACGAGATAGCCATAGGGTTCAGATTTTCTGGCTCGCTCTAGGGTTGCATCATCGGTATGGGCGGTAATATAAATGACTGGAAGGTGATATTCCTGACGTAGGATCGTGGCAATCTCAATGCCATCTTTTACAGATCCTCTCAAAATTATATCCATTAGCACGATGTCAGGTCGATCTTCAGATATGCTAGCAAGTGTTTCTTCATCAGAGGTCGCAAGATCAGTAACAGCATATCCAATCAGGGTTAACTCTTCGGAAATGACTCTTCCCGTAATCACCTCGTCTTCAACGACTAAAATTTTAATTGGTAGCATTGATGATAATTCTCTCTTTTTTAAATTTTTATAAATATTTTTATATTTTTATATTGAAATACATAGAAGCCCCCATATCTTCAGGGCATGTTTGAGAAGTTTTTAAACCTCACAGGCTAAGAGTAAGGCATTGCACAAGTGCATGATGGTTCTGGTAGATTTCACCCCCCGTGGCTTCCCAGATTGCTAAGGGGTAGGCACGGGGGCGCTACTCCTACAATTTCAATCTTATGGATATGTACAATGCTAAGAGCAAGATAGTTATGTTTAACAATTTTATAACTATTAATAAATGTTTACTAAATATTTTTGATTTCTATGATTTTAGCGATGTCAAGGTTTGATTTTAAAAGAAATTTTGAATGCCATTCCACCACGATGTTCTAGTGAAATTTGTCCTTTTAATTGCTTGGTAGCAAGGGAATAAACAAGCTGTAATCCGAGGCTTTTGGCATGTTTGAGATTAATCGCTTCGGTCATACCAATACCGTTATCTCGAACGATCAGCATGTAGGTATCAGCAGCATCTTGATGAAACTCTATTGTAATCTGACCAGAACGACCTTCAGGGAAAGCATACTTTAATGCATTGGAGACTAGCTCATTGATAATTAAGCCACAGTACATGGCAATGTCAAGGTCAACCTTAACGGTCTCCGCTTCGATATTTAAAGAGATGGATGTAGATGAGGATGCATAGGAACCTTCCAAACTGAGAGACAGACTACGGATATAACCAATAAAATCAATATTTTCTAAATCCTGCGATCGATAGAGCTTTTCATGGAGCAGAGCCATCGATAAGATGCGATCGCGACAGCTTTGGATAATTGCTTGCGCGTCCGCATCTTCCACTTGCCGAAATTGTAGGTACAACAACCCTGAGATAATCTGCAAATTATTCTTTACGCGATGGTGAATCTCTTTGATCAGTACAACTTCTCGATCGTAGGCAGCTTTTAACTGCGCTTCCGATTGTTTTCGACTAGTCACATCTCTCGCAATTTTCGATGCATAGGAGATTTTCCCAGATTTATCCCGTACTGGCGAAATAGTGACGGAAATATCGATCAGTTGACCATCTTTCCTGCGACGGACAGTATCAAAAGATTCGACCCGCTCACCTTGGGCGATTTTGGCTAGAATTTGGGTTTCCTCCTCTGTTCTGTCCAATGGAATCAACATCGATATGGGCTGTCCGATCGCCTCCTGTGCAGAATATCCAAAAATCTTTTCCGCCCCAGAATTCCAACTAATAATAATTCCTTCTAAGGTCTTACTAATAATGGCATCCTCGGAAGACTCCACAATAGCCGCCAACTGTTCACGGGCAATTTCTAGGGTTTTACGCTCAGTAATATCGTTCCGAATTGCCATATATTGATAGGGTTTGCCCTTCTCATTTAAGAAGGGGACGATGGTCGTGTCTACCCAATAGAAAGAACCATCTTTAGCCCGATTTTTGATCTCAGCACGCCAATTTTGTCCATTAGTGATCGTTTGCCACATATCAACAAAAAACTGGTGGGAATGATAACCAGAATTGAGGATGCGGTGATTCTGACCAATTAGATCGTCACGACTATATTTCGATATCTCACAAAACTTTTCATTGACAAAAATAATCTTGCCTTGAGTATCGGTAATCGCCACAATTGCGGTTTGATTCAGCGCATAGACAACTCTCTCTAGCCAAACCTGTTTGCTACTTGGCTGATCAAGCTGATCAATATTCGGGATTTGATGGTTAATCAGCAGAGCCGATTCATCATTACCATTAATTTCCAGATTAGGTGGTTCCATCTGTTTCGCCCCTCGCATTTAAAAGCTCTTGAATCATCGTCTCCAATTGCCTCAGTTTCATCGGCTTACTTAGGTATTTATTAGCCCCTGCATCCAGACAGCGATCGCGATCGCCTGACATCGCTAATGCAGTCATTGCAATAATTGGGATATCAACCAAGTTAGGATCAAGACGAATTTGTTGAGTTGCCTCGATTCCATCCATGACAGGCATTTGGATATCCATCAAAATTAGATCTGGTTGATTGGACTTCGCTAGGGCGATCGCTTCTTGTCCATTTTTTGCTAAGATCAGATGATAACCTTTAGCATTCAGATAGCTGGAAATCGTCATGATATTGGCTTCGTTGTCTTCTGCAATCAGGATTAAGTGGGGAATGTCTTGCTCAGGTTGATGAGATTCGCTGATTAGTTTCGTCGGAATTTGCGACACTGCCAAAGCTCCTTCAGTATCATCAGCAAAAGGAAGATAAACAGTGAAGCAACTACCCACACCGACTTCGCTAGTTAAATTCACTTTACCGCCATGTATTTCCACAAGGTTTTTCACCAGAGCCAGCCCCAATCCTGTACCTTGATATTGCCGATTAAGAGTACTATCAATTTGAATGAATGGTTGAAACAATTTATTGATACCTTCAGGAGAAATTCCAATGCCTGTATCGATTACAGCAATTTGGATGTATTTTTTTATCCCCATTCCTATATCTGTAGGGCGCATAGTTGGGAAGACTTGCTGCTCTCGACTAACTTCTATCGTGATTTTACCGCCTTCGGGAGTAAATTTAACGGCATTACTGAGCAGGTTGATCAAGACTTGACGAATGCGCCGTTCATCGACTAATAGTTCGGGTAGATGCGGTTGCAGTTTAATCTCTAGTTGGATACGTTTTGTTAAAGCCTGCTGTTTGATAAAGGCAAGACATGATTGACAGAGTGGGGCTATAGATGTCGGCGTAAGGTCGAGCTTAATCTGCCCTGATTCAATTTTGGCAACATCGAGAATGTCATTAATCAGTTCTAGTAAATGGGAGCCACTCCGCTCGATCATCTGGATGGCTTTAATTTGCGACTGATTAATCTCGCCAAACACTTTTTCTTGAAGTCCTTCAGCCATTCCTAAGATGGCATTCAGAGGGGTACGAAGTTCATGGCTCATGTTGGCAAGAAATTCATCTTTGAGGCGGGTAGCTCGGTCAAGTTCTGCGTTGGTGAGTGCTAGTTGTTGATTGCGGTCGGTCAGCAGTTGCTGAGCTTGTTGGCGATCACGTAGTTCTTGCTGCAACTGCTCGAATAGACTCGCTTGTTTAATCGCGATCGCTAGTTGGTTGGCGATTTGCTGCACAAATGTAATCTCGGACTCTTGCCACTGGCGCGGAGTAGAACATTGATGGATACAGAGCAATCCCCACAAATATGTTCCTTCCAAGAGGGGGAAAACTAAATTTGCCCGAACTTGGAATCGCTTTAAAATATCTCGATGACATTCTGTTAGTTCAGCTTTGTCGATGTCTTCAACTACTTGAATCCGACCTTGTTGATAGGAGGCAGCATATTGCCCACCAAAACAGTGGACGCTAATTTTAGCCGCGATCGTAGAGTCAAATCCTTCTACTACAGCTTCAGACACAAACTCGCCATCGCTGAAATTAGAATCTGGATCGAATTTAAAGATGCCAATGCGATCGGCATGAATGGACTGCCGAATCTCTCGAACGGAAACCTCAAAAATAGTTGACAAATCGAGGAATTGTCTAATTCTTTGGGTAATCTCTCCCAGCAGAATCAATCGATCATACTGTTGCCTCAGTGCAATTTCCGCTTGTTTTTGGGCAAGACAGGCTGCTTCTGCTACCTTCTTAGCTTTCAGGATTTCATCTTCAAACTGAATCCGCTGCCGAATGGGAATAAAAATGCAATTGTTGACAAAACTTTCTCCTTGTTGACGACGTACTGCATTGATCAGCATGGGAATATCATTACCCTGTTTCGTTCTTAAGGAGAAATAGATTTCCCCAAGTTTGTCATGCAGTTTTAGCAGTGGAAAAAAATGCGTCTGATAAAAAATGCGACTGGCGATCGGTAAAATTGCATCAATAGTTTTTCCTGATAGATGATCGGGAGGATATTCTAATAGTTCTGATAATGTAAAATTAACCGCCACAATTAAGCCATCGTCGGTAAACGAGAGATAACCACAGGGCGCAAAGTTGAGTAGCTCGTCGATCTGTTGGCTCATGCAGATAATGATCTAAGGTGGCTTTATGGGGTTGTCAAATATTCTTTCATTAAAGTGATTGTTTCGAGAGGATGACTCATATGGGGGCAATGCCCAGTTGCCTGCATCAATTTTAAGGTGCTTTGAGACAGATGACGATGCATATATTGTCCCACATCTGAAGGTGCGATCGCATCTTCAGCACATTGTAAGATCAATGATGGTGTTGTCACTTTAGGAAGGTCGCTACGGTTGTCCCCATAGAAAGTAGCTTTGGCAAAGCGGTTGGCAATCTCAGGATCGGTTGAACAAAAACTAGTTTCCAGCTCTTGCATTAGCTCAGGTCGCTCCTCATTTTTCATCACCATTGGAGCCAAAAAACTCGCCCAGCCAATGTAGTTCTTTTCCATAATATCTAGTAAACCCTCAATATCTGAACGCTCAAAACCACCAATATAATCAGGGAGATCGTTGATGTAGCAAGGAGATGGGCTAACCAGAATCAATCTTTCAAAAAGATGAGGAGCTTGAATAGATGCCAAGATCCCAATCATGCTACTGACGGAATGACCGACTAAAATTACATCTTGTAATTTCAAGGCTTCGCAAATATCGAGAATGTCCTGAGCATAGCCATTCAAGTTTGTGTAACGTTCAGCACTGTAAGCTTGCAGATCTGATTGTCCTGAACCCACATAATCCAAGAGAATTACTTGATAGTCATTCTCGAAAGCGGGTATGACAAAGCGCCACATATTTTGATCGCATCCGAATCCGTGGGCAAACAGCATAGGCTGTTTACCATGTCCGCTTACTTTGACATTGTTCCGTTTTAAAATGTTTTGAGTCATTTGATGTGCTCCTCGTGAATATTCAGAGTTTACACAGTTTTTGAATGATCGCTGTGAGTTCCCTTAATTTAATGGGTTTACTCAGATATTCATTGACTCCCGCAGCAAGGCAGCGATCGAGATCGCCAGCCATTGCTAGAGCCGTCATGGCAATAATCGGTATATCAACCAAACTGGGGTCGAGGCGAATTTGTTGTGTTGCCTCTAGACCATCCATAACGGGCATTTGGATATCCATCAAAATCAACTGAGGATGATGCGCTTTCGTAAGAGCGATCGCCTCCTGACCATTCCTAGCTAGCAAAATGCGATAGCCCTTAGCTTCTAGATAGCTTGCAGTGCTAATGATATTGGCTTCGTTGTCTTCTACTATCAAGATCAGAGGGGTTTGACCATCGGCTTTGAGGGGAAGTGAGTAATCCAATACGGGAGTAGCATCTAGTTTGTTACTGACAGCTAGTGTAGAATCACAGTCATGGGGTAGATCGACCGTAAAACAACTACCCACACCCAATTCACTAGTTAGACCGACTCGACCACCGTGGAGTTCGACGATGCGTTTCACGAGGGCAAGTCCTAGCCCCGTTCCTTCATATTGTCGATTTAAGGCACTATCGATTTGGATAAAGGGCTGAAATAATCTTTTGATATTTTCTGGTGAGATGCCGATACCTGTATCGCTTACAGAAATTCGCAAGTATTGTGGTGAAGGGCGATCGCTAATCACTAAATCAGGGGACAACTGCGTAACTTCCAGTATAATTTTTCCTCCTACTGGAGTAAATTTAACCGCATTGTTCAGCAGATTAATCAAAACTTGGCGAATGCGACGTTCATCGATAAATAGCGACGGCAGATTGCTCTGAAGTTTGATATCCAGTTGAATATGTTTTTGCGAGGCATGTTGTTTGACAAAGGCTACACTGGATTGGCAGAGATGACTAATGGATGTGGGAGTGCAGTCTAACTTGATTTGCCCTGCTTCAATTTTGGCTAAATCAAGAATATCGTTGATTAGCTCTAACAGATGAGCGGCACTGCGTTCAATGGTTAGTAGAGCCTTAAGCTGTCGTTCGTTAATATTGCCAAAAACCTGCTCTTGTAAGCCCTCAGTCATACCAAGAATTGCATTAAGCGGCGTGCGAAGTTCATGACTCATATTGGCGAGAAATTCATCCTTAAGTCTGGTTGCGCGGATCAATTCTTCATTTGTTTGTTGTAGTTGTAGTTCTGATTGTTTGCGATCGCTAATATCAAAATTGACTCCAATCATGCTTTGGGGAGTACCCTGATCATCGCGCACCACAATCCCATAGGCTTTAATAAAATGGATGCTGCGATCAGGATGTACGACTCGAAACTCCGTATCATATTCAGCATTTCCTAAAGCAGCTTGCTGGAGCAATGTTTCTGTTGCTAGCCGATCATCAGGATGTAATCCGTTAGACCAAATATCGTAGACCACATTTTGGTTTGATTCACTGACTCTAAGTAATTCAGATGGTTTTGTGATTCCATAAAGTTCGTACATGCGATCATCCCAAATGATCACATTTTTTCCAATATCCCATTCCCAAGTGCCGATCGCCCCAGATCTTAGTGATAGCGCAAGGCGTTCCGACAGATTTTGTAGTTCTATTTCCCGTTTTTGGAGTTCTGAAGTGCGTTCTTTGACTTTGGCTTCTAGAAATTGATTAAGTTGTTGCAATTGCTGCTCGGCTTGTTTCCGCTCAGTGATATCCCGACAGATCCCAAACTGAACGATCTCACCAGACCAATTCACACTGCTAGCGCTAATTTCCACCGTACAGAGCGAACCATCCTTGCGCCGATGCAAGGTTTCAAACTTGACACTTTTGTCCTGCCCAAACTCTTGAATTCCTTTTCTCAATTCTTCTGCTGTCCATTTAGCATCAATATCGTAAATACTCAATGTCAGCACTTCTTCGCGACTATAGCCCAACATGTTCGCAAAACTTTGATTAGCGTCGATCAAAAAACCTTGAAGATTTAACACAAACAAACCATCTAGAGAAGTATTAAAGAGCATTGCGCTGCGGTAATATTCTTTTTCGAGATTTGCTTCTGCTTGTTTGCGATCGCTAATGTCACGAATCATAAATAGAACTTCATCTTCGCCACTTTTAACCGCTCTAACTTCTTCATAGATCAACCGATCTCCCACTTGAACTTGCTGTTCGTAAACCTGTAGCTCCCCAGTTTCTAGAGCTTTTTGTAAATAGTAAAACTGGCGATCAACTATCGCTTCAGGTAACACTTCCGCCATCGACATACCAGCGCGATCAAGTCTGGGAGCAGCGATCGCAAAATCACGATTTTGAGTAACAAATTCCCGATAAATTCCATCAGATCCCACCCGAAACATCAGATCAGGAATCGCCGCTAACATGACTCGGCTTTGAGCTTCACTCGCAGCTAGGGCTAGTTCGGCTTGTTTACGTTCGCGCATGGCAATGTGCTGTTCGCTAACGTCTCGAACTAACAACAAAACTTCATCTTCACTATAGGGAACTATTCGCACCTCTTCGATTTGTTCTCTACCATCCATGCAGATAGTTTGTTCATACATCTGCATGGAATTAGTTTGAAATGCCCGTTGGATATAATTCATGCGTTGTTCTACCACATCAGCAGGAAGCGTCTCAGATACATGCGTTCCTACCAGATCCGCTAAAACACCTACCACTGCAAAGTTTGGTCTGGTCACAAATTCCGAATAGAAGCCGTCCCGATTCATGCGGATGATCATGTCAGGAATGGCACTAAGGATGGCGCGTTGATGGGTTTCGCTTTTGATTAATTTGGCTTCTGTTTGCTGACGCTCAACTAGTTGATCGTGCAATTTTTGGTTGTTTTGAGCTTGCTCAATGGCGATCGCATGGCTAGCATACTTGATAAATAAAGCGGCGATCGCGACTGACAAGATCAGACTAGTGATGCTAATTTGAAAGCGAAGGACTTTAGCTTGCTTGATAGCCATGTCCACATCTTTTTCCTGTTGGTAGATAATCTGAGCAAAGGGAGCTAAGCGATCGGGAAACTCCACAAATTCAAGAAAATTCTTACTCTTAAAAAACTTGACTAACTGTAATTCTGCCTCTGGTAAAGTTTTCGGCGATGCGGCAAGGGGTTCTAATTTCTTGAGCAGTTCTTGGGTTTCTTGCTTAAATTTTCTTGTAAAAACTTCATAATCCTTAAGCAAAGATTCTAGCCCTTCTATGGTCGAGAACTGTTCTGAAGCGTTATGGTTTTCTAAAAGGTTTAAGGTTGTTTGGATGTTTTCCAGCAGTTGGCGACTCTCACGCCGAAACCCCTCTGAATCTCGTAAATTGGGGGATAGTTGTTTCGCAGGGCGATTGGATAAAACATCTAACTGGAGCGTATTCAGAGCTTTACGCTCTTCGGATACAACTTGAGTTTTTTGGAGTACTTCTTGATGGTAGTAATTTCCCAGCAGCAATCCAGTTGCAGTACCTAAGGAGGTAATACCTAGCGCGATCGCATATCCATAAACTATTTTGTTGCTTAAAAACATTTGGGATGAAAGCTTACGCCAAAAATTGCTGCATGGTGGTAACCAATAGCTTAAGTTTAACTGGTTTCGTCAAATAATCGTTAGCACCTGCATCCAGACATCTTTCGCGATCGCCTGTCATCGCCAAAGCCGTCAAGGCAATAATGGGAATCTTAACCAAATCTGGATCGCGGCGAATTTGTCTAGTAGCCTCAAGTCCATCCATGATCGGCATTTGGATATCCATCAAAATGAGATCGGGATGATGGGCTTTAGCAAGGTCAAGGGCTTCTTGACCATCCTTAGCGATCAAAATCCGATAGCCTTTCGCAGTGAGGTAGCTAGAGAAAGTGCCAATATTGGCTTCGTTATCTTCTGCGATCAGGATTAGAGGCGATCGGGTAGTGGCTACGTTGGCTGGAGAGGATTTTTCTTCTGGAGTAGTCGTTAGGTCTACGCCTGCTGGCATTTTCGGTGACATAGCCTCATCGAGCGCACAGGGTAGCTCGATCGTAAAGCGACTTCCCACTCCAAGTTCACTGGTTAGTCCCACCCTACCGCCGTGGAGTTCCACAATCCGTTTAACGAGAGCGAGTCCCAAGCCAGTCCCATCATATTGACGATTTAAAGCACTATCGATTTGAATAAAGGGCTGAAATAGCTTCTTAATATTCTCTGCGGAAATACCAATGCCTGTATCGATTACCGCAATCTGTAAAAAGCGTTGTGACGATCGGTCTAGTTCAGGAAGAAGTTGGTGAACTTCTAGGGTGATACGTCCACCCTCTGGGGTGAATTTCACGGCATTGTTAAGCAGGTTAATCAACACCTGACGAATGCGCCGCTCATCCACTAATAGTTGAGGTAGGTTCAGTTGCAGTTTAATCTCAAGCTGAATGCGTTGTTTTAAGGCTTGTTGTTTGATAAAGGCAAGACTGGATTGGCAGAGGGAAGCCACAGTACAGAGATTATAGTCTAGTACCATCTGCCCAGATTCAATTTTAGCGATATCGAGGATGTCGTTGATTAGCTCCAGTAGGTGATTACTACTACGTTCCACAGTTTCTAATGCTTTAACTTGTCGCTCACTTACTGCACCAAAGACTTCCTCTTGTAGCCCTTCAGTCATACCCAATATGGCATTTAGAGGAGTCCGAAGTTCGTGGCTCATGTTGGCTAAAAACTCATCCTTCAAGCGGGTAGCTCGACCAAGTTCTTCGTTAAAAACAGATAGTTCTTGGTTGCTCTTAGTGAGCTTGATCTCTGTTTGCTGCCTCACCACAAGTTCAGACTGAAGTTGCTTGTGGAGACTAGCTTGTTGAATGGCGATCGCTAACCAGTTGGAAATTTGTTGGAGTAAATTTATTTCTAGGTCTTGCCAGTAGCGCGGAGAGTCGCATTGATGGACAATCAACAATCCCCACAGGATTTGATCCTGAATAATCGGAACTGCGAGGGCAGCTCTAACTTTGAGTTTTGTGAGGAATTCGACCCAACTGGGCAAGTCTGACGGGTTTTTTGCTTCGCGATCGCAAAGGATAAACACATCTCCTTGAGTATAGTGATTGTAGCTGTCTTGAGAGATAATATCCTCAGGGAAGACGATATTTAGAAGTTTTGAGCAATTTGGCAAAGTGGATTCAGCTAGAGCAGACTTTGGCTCTCCTGCAATTAACTGATAAATCAGCACTCGGTCTGACTGTAAGACTTCCCGAACATCCTCAACAGTTGCATTGAGAATCTCTGTCAAATCTAGGGACGATCGCATTCGTTGAGTAATCGCTCCGAGAATGCGTTCCTGATCTGCTTGATATTTCAGTCGCAATTCAATTTGGCGGCGAATAGTAACATCCTGCGATATACCTACTAAACCAATAATATAATCTGTCCAGTCACGCAATGGAGCTTTATGGGTTTCTACCCATCGCTGTTCACCATTAGGCAGAGTTATCGTTTCTTCGATCCCCTGTCTGGCTTGACCCGCTTCCATAACGCGCTGATCGTCGGCACGATGGGCGATTATCTCGGCTTGTGTCGAGGGAAGATCAAAGTCAGTTTTCCCAATGATCTCTTCCACCGAGTTCAACCCAAGCACTTTGGCAAATTGCTGATTGCATCCCAAATAGACAGACTCTCGATTCTTCCAAAATAGTGAGAGTGGGACAGTATCAACCACAGTTTGAATAAATTGTTGAGATTCCAATAGAGCTTTTTCGACAAGTTTGCGATCGCTAATGTCACGGATCAGAAAAACGACTTCATCGTTATTGCATGGAGCAACGCGCACTTCTTCGTACCGCAGTTCACCATCAATCCAAACCTGCTGTTCGTAGGTCTGCAAGGTTTGCGTAGTCAGTGCTTGCTGAAGAGTCGTGAATTTAGTCTCTGAATGAGAGGGGATAATATCTGCTGACAAAGCATCAAAAATACTTTTGCCAATTACTTGTTGAGGATCAACCAGATTCTTCCCTTGGGGAGATGTTAAGAAGTCAATATACTCACCATCTCGGTTAACCCGAAATACCAGATCGGGCAAAGCCAAAAGCGTAGCTTGGGTACGCTCTTCACTACGTCTTAGAGCTTCAGTACGTTGCTCCACGCGGCGTTCTAGATCTTGGTTGAGTTGCTGTAGCTCTGCTTCGGCAAGCTTACGAGCCGTAATATTCCGCACGATTGCCAAAACTTCTTGATCATTAATGGCGAGTATCCTCACTTCTTCGTAGACTAAACGATCCTGCTTGAGGAAGTGATGCTCATAGACTTGTAATTCACCCGTCGTGATTGCTTGCTCGATAAATTGCAACTGCCTCTGGAGTAAATTTGGCGGTAGAACTTCCGAAATATGGTTGACAATTGGTAGAAAATTCTCCGCCTCAATGTCTGACTTGATATATGCCAAGCAAGTGCCATCACGCTGAAGTCGCAGCAATAAATCAGGAATTGTGTCCAAGATCGTGCGAAGGGTTGCTTCACTCGCTTGCAAAGCGGCAGTCCGATGTTCTACTTTCCTTTCTAAGTCTTGGTTGAGTTGTTGTAGGGCAGCTTCAGCTTGTCTACGATCAGCTAGATTCGCCATCTCGATTAAAGTGCTTTGGTCTAGTAACCCCACAATGCGATCGCGATCATCTAGCACAGGTAAATGACGAATATGATGCTGTTGCAATAGGGCTAGAGCATCGTTAATATCAGTGAATGTAGATTCTTGGATGGTGATGACGGGATGGCTCATCACCGACTGAATTGGCAACTGGGCTAAGGATATGGGCTGAGTGACAAGACGAATAAGATCACGCTCGGACAGAATGCCGAGCAAACCGCTCTTTTCAGATACGTTCTCCACCACTAACACATAGTTTGAGTCAGTTTCCCCCATCATCGCGATCGCTGCCATGACTGACGTATCTGGTGACACCAAAGGCGAATTGCGGGCGATCGCCGATCGTAAATCTGTTGGATCGAGAAGACTTGCAGTAGTTATCACGGGTATCTCTTCTGAGTGGCTAGCAGGGTTTGAATCATCTGGGATAGTTCTTTGAGTCGAATAGGCTTACTAAAATATTCATTAGCTCCCGCCGCAATGCAACGATCGCGATCACCAGCCATCGCTAATGCTGTCAATGCAATGATTGGGATATTCACCAAGTTGAGATCGAGACGAATTTGTTTAGTTGCTTCTAGTCCATCCATAATTGGCATTTGGATGTCCATCAGGATTAGATCAGGTTGATTAGATTTAACCATCTCGATCGCTTCTTGTCCATTTTTAGCGATCTCAAACCGATATCCCAGAAATTCTAGATAATTAACGAGAATATCAATATTTGACTGATTATCTTCGGCGATGAGAATTAACGGACTAGTTTCAGATTGGTGAGTTAATGAAGAGGTCGATGATGTCGTTGGAATTGTCATGCCCTTCGCCAAAGTAGGGATCTCTGTTACTAAATGGTAAGGAAGCCGCACGATAAAACAACTGCCTTTACCTAGCTCGCTACGCACAGAGATCGAGCCGCCATGAAGTTCCACAATTTCCTTGGCTAAACTGAGTCCTAGCCCAGTACCTTCATATTGGCGATTGAGGCTAGCATCAATTTGGACAAAGGGTTGAAAAAGCTGATCGAGATTGGTTGCCGCAATGCCAATACCTGTATCAGCGATCGCTAAGCAAAGCTCGGACATTTCCAGATAAACTTCTAAGGAAATCTCTCCTCCCTCTGGGGTAAACTTGACAGCGTTATTGAGTAAATTGATTAGCACCTGTCGCATCCGTCGCTCATCGATAGAGATTACGCCTAAGTCATCTTGCCATGAGCTTCTCAGTTGAATATTCTTTTTGCTTGCCATTTGTCTGATCAAGTTTAAACTGGATTCACATAGGTGGACTACAGACACAGGGGCGATATCCAGTTCCAATTTACCCGCTTCAATTTTTGAGAGTTCTAAAATATCGTTGATCAGGGACAGCAAGTGATTGCCACTATTTTCAATCATCGCGATCGCCGAATTTTGCAGTTCGTTGATTAAGCCATAAATTCCTTCTTGTAAGCTTTCAGAAATCCCTAAAATCGCATTAAGTGGGGTGCGAAGTTCATGGCTCATATTGGCAAGGAATTCATCTTTGAGCCTTGTGGCATGGATCAGTTGAGCATTTGAATTCTGTAAAGCTAAAGTGCGTTCGACAACTTTGGATTCGAGGGTTTGATTTAACTGTTGAAGGGTCTGCATAGCTTGTTCGCTTTCGATCGCGATTCTAGTAATATTTACCGCCAAATTGACAACTTCAATCTCAACTGGAGTGGGCGCACAAATTTCATGATGATAAACCACAAAAGTTCCCAAGACTTGATCTTGAGCATCAATCACAGGCACTGACCAACAAGAACGTAGATTATTTGCTAGAGCCAATTCCTTACAGTTTTGCCAGAGTGGATCGGTGGCAATATCACTGACAATCACTAATTCTTTGCGATAGGCGGCTGTACCACAGGAACCGTTGCCTTCAGCGATGGTTAAGGTTTTGATAACTTCCGTATAGTTTTTCGGCAACCTACTACAATTAAATCCTTGATAGAGTCTCCCCTCAGAATTACAGAGCATGATCGAACATAGCCCATCCTCAAACTGTCCCTCGATCGCCACAACTATATCATTGAGGATTTCTGGCAGAGCTACTCCTAGGGCGATTTTCTGTAAAATCTGGTTCTGAGTCTTGATCAGAAACTCGGATTTTTTGTGATCGCTCAAGTCAATATCAATGCAGTATAGTTCTGGCTCATTCCTTGGGTTATTTAGTAAGACATGGCTAGAGTAGACAAAAACGCTAGATCCATCCTTTGCCATTAGGGTTAACTCACTAGCAGGAATAGGCTCGCCACCATTCACCCACGCATCCACAAGATTAATCACAACCTCTCGCATCGGTGGCGGAATAATCAGGGCTTCCAAATTCTGACCGAGGGCTTCATCGGCGGTATAGCCATAGATTTTTTCACTAGCACTATTCCAATAAATGACTTGGCGATCGCTGTTATAGCCCTGTACCGATATCTTAGGGAGAGCATCAAATAATTTTTGCGAACGTTGTTCACTTGCCCAAAACTCGGCATCTTCTGTTTGGCGATCGCCCATTTGCCGATCGCCTATTTCTAAACGATTCTGTGGTTGGGAGAATAGCTCAGTTAAGTTTTCTTTTTCTAGTACTCCAACTAGGCGATCGCCTTCTAGCACAGGTAAATGTCGCATCGAATGCTCTTGAAATAGCGTCATCACAACATTGATCGCAGTATTGATATCCGTAAGCTCTGAAGTTTGGAGCGTTATGACGGGATGGCTCATCACCGTCTGAACTGATAATTGGTCTAAGGGTAAGCGCTGGGAGTTAAGGCGAATAATATCTCGTGCTGTGAGTATCCCCATAACCTCAGCCGAATTTTCTTTGCTCACTAGTACATAACTAGAGCCATTTTGATCCATCAACGCGATCGCCTCGATCACATTTAGCTCTGGCGCAACGATCAGAGGGTTGCGAGAGATTACGGATAGAAGATCCCTAGGCAAAGAGTTGATCACAGGTAACTCCACTAGTGAGCCAAAAAAGTTTGAATCATTTGGGATAATGCTTTTAGTTTGACAGGTTTTGTCAAGTATTCATTGGCTCCTGCTCCTAAACATTTTTCGCGATCGCCTGTCATCGCCAAAGCTGTCATTGCAATAATTGGAACATTGATTAACTCAGGAGCACGGCGAATTTGTCTAGTTGCTTCTATTCCATCCATGACTGGCATTTGAATGTCCATCAGAATCAAGTCTGGATGGTGAGATTTCGCTAAGGCGATCGCCTCTTGCCCATTTTTAGCAACGAGTAGGCTATAGCCCTTGGCGGCTAGATAGCTAGAAACGGTAACGATGTTAGCTTCATTATCCTCGGCCATCAAGATTAAGGGAATCTGAGTAGTTTGGTTTACCCATCGAGATTCAAGTTCGGGAGTAGCTAATGATGGTGTAACCATTACCGTTTCCGAGGAATTAGCTGTATAGGGCAAATCAATCATGAAACAACTGCCCACACCTAATTCACTAGTTAAGCCAACTTTACCGCCATGCAGTTCCACCATCTGCTTAACTAAGGCTAGCCCCAATCCTGTACCTGAGTACTGACGATTTAAAGCACTATCAATTTGGATAAAGGGTTGAAACAATTTATTAATATTTTCTGGGGCAATGCCGATACCTGTATCAGTGATCGCAAAGCGAAGCCAATCGTTAGTATGCGATGGTTCCTGATCTTGATAAGTAGATGCTTCTAGGGTAATGCGACCACCCTCTGGGGTGAATTTCATGGCATTGTTCAGCAAATTAATTAATACCTGACGAATGCGACGTTCATCCAACATTTGGTCGGGTAGATTTTGGGGAAGCTTCACCTCTAACTGAATGCGTTTTTTGAGAGCTTGCTGCTTGATGAAGGCAAGACTAGATTGACAGAGCGAAGCCACATCCGTGGGGGTAAGGTCTAGCTCAATCTGTCCCGATTCAATTTTGGCAACATCAAGAATGTCATTAATCAAAGCTAATAAATGATCGCTACTACGTTCAACGGTTTGGAGGGCTTTACGTTGCTGTTCATTGATACTGCCAAAAATCTGCTCTTGCATTGCCTCAGTCATGCCGAGAATGGAATTGAGGGGCGTGCGAAGTTCATGGCTCATGTTGGCTAAAAACTCATCCTTCAAGCGTGTGGCGCGGGAGAGTTCTTCGTTAGTTAGTTGTAGTTGGACTTCAGCGCGTTTGCGATCGCTAATATCCTGCACCATCAGCACAAAATAATTCGCCGTCCGATCAGGATTACGGAAGCATTGCACTGAGATAATTGTGTGGATAATTTCTCCATTCTTACGAACAAAGCGTTTATCCATCACATATCCTTCTAGCTCCCCTGCCAAAGCCTTATTAAACTTAATCAGATTTGCTTCTAAATCTTCAGGATGGGTAATCTCAGCCCATGTTTTTTGGAGCATTTCATCGTGGGAATAACCGAGCATATTGCATAAGCAACTGTTGACATCTTGCCAACTCTTGTCAGGATTACTAATCGCCATACCGAGCAGAGGCTGATCGAAGTACCGACTGAGACGTTCTTCACTCTTCCGTAGAGATTCTTCAATTTGCTTAAGTTCCGTCAGATCATGGAGACTAGCGAGAACTCCCGTAATGCTGCCATCAATCTCGATATAGGGAGAATAAGCAACTCGAACAAAGCGCCGCGAGCCATCTCCATAGTCAAACCACTCTTCGTAGTGTTGGACTTCGCCTGCCAAACAGCGATCTAGTCTTGGCTGAATAACACTTCTAAAGCGTTCTCCCTTAAACTCTTCTATACTATAACCAATCACTTCCTCTAGTTTTTTATTATGCCAAGCTAGATAGACTTGATTAACTAATTGGAATCTATAGTTACGATCATAGAGAATAATCGCATCAGTAGTAGCCGCCACCACTCGCTCATATCTACGCAACTTAGACTCATTGGCTTTGCGATCGCTTATGTCCATCGCAGTACCAAACAAGTGGGTTACTTCACCTAAGGCATTGCGTTTTGGTGTTCCCTTGACAAAATAATAGCCAGTTGAACCATCAGCTCTAGTAATCTGTATGTCTAATTCGTAGGGTTCGCCAAATTGAATTGCTCGCGCTCCCAGATGGTCGAGGATATCTCGGTCTTGTGGACAAACATATTGAGCAAGATGATCAACGGGTTGCTCCTCCTGCTGAGGCTCCAGCCTTAAGAGACGATACATCTCTTCTGAGCAAGTGATTTTCTGCGTGGTCAAGTCCACCTGCCAACTACCGACATGGGCAATTTGCTGAGCTTCGGTAAGAGCCGTTTGGATTCTCAGTAGTTTCGCCTCTGCTTGCAGACGTTCGGTAATATCGTGCAAAGAGATCAAATATGCAGGTTGTTGATCCCATTCAATTGGTACAACTTGCATCTCACTTTCCCCGATTTTCCCATCAGGTGCTAAGTAAGTAATTTCAAATTGATTATTCAGTACGTTGGGTACACCAATGCTCAAGCCAACGAGTTGGTCAATAGGCATTCCAAAGGTTCTAGCTGCCGATGGATTAGCAAAAACAATCCGTCCTTCTTGATCAGCAATTAGGATGCCATCAGAGATGCTAGAAACAATCAGATTTAGACGATTTTTACTATTTGCTAACTCTATAGTTCGCTCTTCTATTTTGCTCTCCAATCCTTGATTGAGTTGCTGCAAATCTAACATCATATTTGACTGTCGGATCGCAATACTAATATGTGTGGCAAGTTGTTGCAGCAAAGCTACTGATGACCGATCCCAAAAGCGTGGTTGCAAACACTCCTGTGCAGCTAGCAATCCCCAAAGCTGATCTTCCAGCAAAATCGGCACGACGATGATCGCCTTCACCTGAATTTGCTCCAAAAACTTGGTGTGGCAATCAGTCAATCCCACATGGATATCATCTGTGACTTGGATTCTGCCATTTTTGTAAGGCTCCACCATCGCTTCGCCAAAGTGCGGATCGGTGATCACCTGACCCAGCAATGAATCGCAGTAAGAAGTAACTGATTCGGCAACTACCACTCCACTCCAATCTGGCTCAAAGCTATAAACGATCACGCGGTCTGTTTTGAGAAATTGACGAACTTCTTGAACGGTCGCCTTAAGAATGACTTGTAAATCTAGTGACGATTGAATCCGATTAGCGATCGTGGTTAGAAATAATTCGTATTCAATCTGTTTTATTTGATCTTGTTGTAATGTGTAGTCAGTTACCTTTAGTAGCTCTTTTAAGGTAACCAGTCCAATCGGATAGCCATGCTCATTTAGAAGTGGTAAATGACTAAAGCGATATTGACGTAGCAACTTAAGCGGTGTATCCACGTCATAAAACTCTGAGCGCTTCATGGTCACAACAGGATGAGTCATCACCTCTGTAACCTTGATTTTGCTGATATCCGATTCCATGACCATTAACCGAATCAGATCGGACTGAGTTAAAATCCCCACCAGCTTAGACTCAGCCACAACCAAAACGCAGGAGACACAACTTTTAGGCAATTCTGCTCTTTCGTTAGATTGACTTGCCCGCTCAGAATCCTGATTATGTCCTTGATTGATCAATCGCACCACATCACGCAAAGAATCCTCTGCGCTGACAATTAGCAGATTATGAGCGATCGCCTGTTCTAATACTTGAGGACTAAATGCTTTGATCACAGAAGTTTTGATGATAGGAATTCCGAAAGGCTTAGATTTATAGCTACGTGATGAAGTTTTATCTAGATATACAAAAATTATTCTTAGATAATTACATCCAATCTATCATCTCTCAAAGTAAAAGATAACCAGAGATCTGTCACAATTAAAATAGATTAAAGGTTTATAGCTGAAATAGTCTGATTTTATGGTCGAAATTATCAATAATCTCAAAAAACAACTACCTAAGTGTCCGACAGGAATTCAAGGGTTAGACGAAATTACTGGGGGAGGATTACCTCAGGGGCGACCAACTCTAGTCTGTGGCTCCGCAGGTTGTGGGAAGACTCTGTTTGGGGTGGAGTTTCTAGTGCATGGTGCTATTGACTATGATGAAGCAGGCGTATTGATGACCTTTGAAGAGACAGCCGAGGAGATTACCCAAAATGTCACTTCGCTAGGATGGGATCTCGATCAGTTGGTGTCCGATGGCAAATTGATCATCGACCATGTTTACATCAATCCTATTGGCTTAGAAGAAACGGGAGATTATGACCTTGAAGGCTTATTTATCAGACTAGGCAGTGCTATTGACGAAATCGGGGCAAAGCGAGTAGTTTTAGATACGATTGAAGTTTTATTCGCAGGGCTAAATAACGCCAATATTGTGCGAGCCGAGTTACGCCGTTTATTTGGTTGGTTAAAGTCACAGGGTGTAACTGCGATTATTACAGGAGAACGGGGCGCAAATGTCTTAACCCGTCAAGGATTGGAAGAGTACGTCTCGGACTGCGTAATTCGATTAGAGCAAAGAACTTTTGAAGAAATCACCACCCGCTATCTGCAAATATTCAAATATAGAGGTTCTCGGCATAGCTCTAATGAATATCCCTTTTTGATTGAGGAAAATGGTATTTCTGTAATACCGATTACCTCAGTTGGGCTAGACTATGAGATATCAACTGAACGGGTCTCTACAGGAGTCCCCCGACTTGATGGGATGTTAGATGATCATGGTTACTATCGGGGGAGTAGTATTTTGGTTACGGGAATGGCGGGAACGGGGAAGACGACATTAGCAGGATTTTTTGCATCGGCAACCTGCGATCGCGGCGAACGCTGCCTTTATATAGCAATGGAAGAAGCACCGCAACAAATTCTTAGAAATCAGCGATCGGTTGGACTTAACATGACGCATCATGTCGAAAGTGGATTATTGCGATTTGAGTCGGTACGTCCAACAGCCTATGGATTGGAGATGCGGTTACTCACGATTCAGTCTTGGATCAAAGAGTTTCAGCCTAGATCAATTGTGATTGACCCCATGAGCAACCTTGCCACTAGTGGAACCGTGAATCAAACCAAGAATTTTCTCATGCGGTTGATCGACATACTCAAATCTCAACAAATCACTGTCTTTTTTACTAACCTACTCCAAGGCGGTTCTCCTTTTGAGCATACAGAATTAGGTACATCTTCCCTGATGGACACTTGGCTAGAACTCCGCACTACAGAAACCAATGGAGAACGCAATCGGACTCTGTATATTCTCAAATCTCGTGGTATGCACCATTCTAATCAAGTGCGTGAATTTATCTTAACGAGTGATGGTATAGAGTTGGTAGATGTGTACTTAGGACAGAACAACTTTCTGACTGGAACCGCAAGAGTCGCACAACAATCCCAAGAGAAGTTAACCCAACTCAACCGCAAGCAAGAATTTGACCGTAAAAAGCTCCGACTTGAGCAGCAACAATCGCTGGTACAGGCTCAAATTAAAGCCCTTGAGATTCAACTAGCGATTGAGCAAGCAGAATTAGAGATGTTTAGTCAGCAAGAAGAAACTGCTCAACAAGTTTTAACTGACAGTAAAGTTAAAATGTCAGTCCTTCGCAAAGCCGATCAAACAGATTTATAAACCATTTTAAAACCAAACAGAGGTATTAGGAACTCAGAAATCAATGGATATCAATACAAGAGAGAATCTGCCTCTACCTAAAGAAGAAATATGGGAACTACGGCTATATGTTGCAGGGAAATCAGCTAAATCACTGTTAGCGATCGCCAATTTGCAAAAAATTTGTGAGGAATTCCTCAATGGTCAATACAAAATTGAGGTAATTGATTTAATTGAGCATCCGCATATTGCTAGAAAAGAACAGATTATCGCGGTTCCCACTTTAATCAAGAAATTACCTCTGCCTCTTAAACAAATTATTGGCGATTTATCCAATCAAGAAAAAGTGCTACATGGATTAGAGTTACAAAAAATTAATTAGTGCGGTCTGAAAGATTACTTTAAAAGCTGCTGAATGGTTTTAACCAATAGCTTAAGTTTAACTGGTTTCGTTAAATAATCAGTAGCACCTGCATCCAGACATTTTTGGCGATCGCCTGTCATCGCCAAAGCCGTCAAGGCAATAATCGGAATCTCAGCTAAATCTGGATCGCGGCGAATTTGTCTCGTGGCTTCTAGTCCATCGATCACAGGCATTTGGATATCCATCAAAATTATGTCAGGATGATGAGCTTTAGCAAGGGCGATCGCTTCCTCTCCGTTTTTGGCAATGACAAGGCGATATCCTTTGACTTCTAGATAATCATTAATAGTATTTATATTCGATTCATTATCTTCGGCAAGTAAGATCAATGGTAATGCTTTCTGCTCTGTGGGATTACTTTCAAGGTTAAAGGCAGTCTGGTTTATCATCGGAGGTAACGAAGGCAGAGCCGTTTCGTAGGGAAGCTCGATCATAAAGCAACTTCCCACATCTAATTCACTAATCAACCTTACTTTACCTTTATGCAGTTCGACAATTTGCTTGACTAAGGCTAGCCCCAGCCCTGTGCCTTCATATTTACGGTTTAAGGCACTGTCGATTTGGACAAAGGGTTGGAACAATTTTGGGGTATTTGCAGGCGCAATGCCGATGCCTGTATCGATAATCGAAAACCTTAGCCAAGATCTATTCTGAGTTTCTAGATCCTCTTGCCTACTAACTTCTAGGTTGACCTGTCCACCTTCGGGGGTAAATTTCACAGCATTGTTCAGTAAATTAATCAACACTTGGCGCATACGACGCTCATCTAACAAGATGTCAGACAAATGGGGATCGATTTTGACATCCATTTGGATATGTTTTTGGAGAGCCTGCTGTTTGACAAACGCCAGACAGGATTGACAAAGCTGATTGATAGAAGTTTTGGTATAGATTAGCTCGACCTGTCCTGCTTCGATTTTGGCGACATCGAGAATATCGTTAATTAATGTCAGCAAATGATAGCTGCTTTGCTCAACGGTTTTTAATGCTTTGGTTTGACGTTCGTTGACGCTGCCAAATACTTCTTCTTGTAAAGCTTCAGTCATCCCTAAAATTGAATTGAGGGGAGTCCGCAATTCGTGGCTCATGGTCGCCAAAAATTCATTCTTAAGTCGAGTAGCCCGAAGTAATTCGGCATTAGTTCGCTCTAGTTGTTGTTCATATTCTTTTTGAAAACGCATATCGCGCATAATCGTTGAGAAAAACTCCACCTCGCCTTGGGGAGATTTATGAGCAAGCAATAATTGCGATACAGGAATTTCTCGTCCTTCCCTATCTAGTAAAGCGGTTTCCCCAATCCAACTTCCGTTGGCGATCGCGATCGGGACAGCCTGTTGACAGAGAAAATCCACTACCCATTGGGGATGATAATCAATGGGGCTTCGTGGTGTCATTGGATCATTGTCTAGACCTCGAAGTTGTTTGAGCGCAGTGTTATGCCAAATAGTTTTACCTGATGAGTCAGAAATGAGAATATAGTCTGTTGCAGCTTCTAGCATCGCATGTAGGCGATTTTGTGACTGTTCTAGTAGTTTGCGATCGCTAATATCTTCCGCAGTTCCAATAGTTTGCTTGACCCTTCCCTCCGCATCACGACTAAAGACCGCATCACGACTATGGAGCCAATGCCACTCGCCATTGACATGTCTCATCCGATATTCAGCCTCCACGATATCACCTTCCTGAGCTACTTCCATTTTGTCATAGTATTCTGGTAAGACAGTCTGGAGATCGTCGGGATGCAGTAGGTTGAGAGCAAAGTTTTCGCCCATTGCTTGAATTGCCTCAGGCGAGTAACCCAAGGTTGAGAAAATCTCACGGTTGGTGTAGACATTACGTTGTTCTTGAATATCGTAAAGATAAAGGATATTGGGAGATGCGTCGGCAATTTTTTGAATAAAGCTTTGACTCTCTTGCAGAGCTAATTCTGCTTGTTTGCGCTCCGTCATATCGTAATTAAGCCCAATCATTCTTAAAGGCTCACCCTGCTCATTGCGCTGAATGACTGCGTGGGCTTTGAGGTTGCGGAGGCTGCCATTGGGCAGGACAACTCGAAACTCAGTGTTATATTCTTTTTCACCAGATAGTGCTTGACGAGAATCCTCTAAGGCGATCGGCAGATCATCAGGATGCATACCATTGATCCATGCTTCGTATGCACCAGAGAAATCGGCAGGATTCACGCCATAAAGTTTATACATGCGATCATCCCAAATTAGTGCATTGGTGACAATATCCCATTCCCAAATGCCAATTTGTGCAGATTGAAGTGCTAGTTCTAATCGCGCAGATAGATCTTGGAGTAGTAGCTCTGTTTGTTTGCGATCGTTAATATTCGTTAAAATTCCTTGATAGCCGATGATTACGCCTTCGGAATTAAAAACAGGCGTGGTATTAATTCGCATCCATATATATCTGCCATCTTGATGTTGATGTCGAAACTCGGCAATATTCAACTTTTGTCCAGCTTGCAGAGTTTGCACATAGTCAGCAAATAGTGACGAAATATCGTCTGGATGCACAAGATCGATGAATGCTCTACCAATCCATTCATCGGATTCCCAACCGAACATATCCTTAAATTGCGGCGAGAGATATGTAAATACTCCATACTGATCGGCTGACCAGATCAAGTCGTTTCCCCCTTCTACCAATCGGCGAAATTTAGCTTCGCTCTCAATTAATTGGGACTCAATCTGTTTGCGATCGCTAATATCTCTCAAAATTCCTTGGATGATCATCACTCCATCCACATCAATACGACTGCCAGTAATCTCTACAGGAATTTGACGACCATCTTTTCGTAGCACAAGGCTTTCTAAGGGTTGACTTTGGTTAAGCGCAATATTTATGAAATGGTTACGGGCTGCTTCTAGGGCTAGGGGAGGATGAATCTGTGACATATGTAAGCGAGTCAATTCATCGTGGCTATAGCCCAAAAGTTTCTCTGCTTTTTGATTTACTTCGATCAAGTTACCTTGATGATCAGCGAGTAATATGGCATCGCTAGCCCCATCCATTAAGGCGCGATAACATTTCTCACTTTTTTGAAGAGCTAACTCAGCCTGCTTTCGCGCAGTAATATCCGTTAACGTCCCCAGATAGCCAACTATTTGATTGTCAGCATCGATTTCCTTGGCAACTTGGACAAAAAAGAAATTAATGCTGCCATCTGGACGTAAATGTCTACCCTCACTATGGATCACGACGCGAACAGTTGGATCTGTTTGAACATAGCCCTCAGTCCATTGAGCTAGTAGCTGATCGCGATCGTCAGGATGTAAGGCATCCATCCATCCTTTTCCCAAAGCTGATTCTTTGGATCGACCTGTCATCTCACTCCAGCGATCGTTGACATAGGTACAGTTAAATATTTCATCAAAGCAGAAAATAGCCACTGGAGCAGCCGTGGCTAAAGTCGAGTAGTAGCGATCGCTTTTCTGTATATCTTCCTGTGCATAATCACTAGAATTTAAAACTGTCTGGGCTAATAGATCTGTCAAGACATCTTTGGCTAACAGTCCAATGAGGCGATCGCCATCTAGCACAGGCAAATGCCGAATTTGGTGCTGTTGAAACAACCGTAGTACATCATTGAGATCAAGCAGTGCTGATTCTTGGATCGTCAGGACGGGATGACTCATCACAGTTTGGATCGGCAATTGATCGAAGGGCTGAGCCTGAATACTGACGCGCACAAGATCCCGTTCAGTGAAAATACCAATCAAGTCGCTTTTTTGTTTACTGGTAACCACTAGTACACAACTTGTCCCTGTTTCACCCATCATCGCGATCGCTGACATGACCGATGTATCTGGTGTCACCATTAATGGCTGACGGACGATCACCGACATTAATTTTTCTTGGATTAGGCGACTTTTAGGGTTCATCTTGTTCACCTAGCGATTGGGGTATCTAAAATATTCAGGCATTTAAGAGGGTTTGCATCATTTGCTTTAATACTTTTAGTTTGACAGGTTTGGGAAGATATTCAGTAGCTCCTGCGGCAAGACATCGATCGCGATCGCCTGTCATCGCTAGAGCCGTCAGGGCAATGATCGGTACATTAACTAAATGGGGAATCTGGCGGATCTTCGGAATTGCTTCTAATCCATCCATGATCGGCATTTGAATATCCATCAAAATCAAATCAGGCTGTTGTTGCTGTGCTAATGCGATCGCCTCTAGTCCATTTTTTGCCAAGAGAAGACGATAGCCTATGGCTTCTAAATAACTAGAAATCATCTCGATATTGGCTTCGTTATCCTCTGCTAGCAATATTAGATGATTGTCTTGTTTGGGCTTACTGAGTTCGCTCGTAAGTTCCAACTGGGATTCTATTTTCAGAGAAGAGGTTGCAGCATCAGCATAGGGAATAGTGATTGTAAAGCAACTGCCCACACCCACTTCACTAGTTAATCCCACCGTCCCTCCATGCAACTCCACAATGCGTTTTACTAAGGCAAGTCCCAACCCCGTGCCTTCATATTTGCGGTTAAGGGCGCTATCGATTTGAACAAAAGGCTGAAATAGTTTATGAATATTTTCTGGTGCTATACCAATACCTGTATCAGCGATCGCAATTTGCAGATGGTTTCTCATTCCCAAAAGAGCATCTTCCTGTGATGTGAGAGTGACTTCTAAAGTAACTTGTCCACCGTCCGCAGTGAATTTGACAGCATTATTTAGTAGGTTAATCAAGACTTGGCGCATTCGTCGTTCATCTACTAATACATCAGGCAGATTGGCAGATATTTGGGTGTTGATCTGGATACGCTTGGCGATCGCCTGCTGTTTGATAAAAGCAAGACTAGATTGACAGAGTGGGACTATAGCCGTAGGGTGGCAATCAAGTTCGATCTGACCTGATTCAATCTTAGCGACATCCAGAATATCGTTAATCAACTCCAATAAATGGGAGCCACTGCTCTCAATGGTCTGTAATACTTTGGTTTGGCTATCATTAACGTCTCCAAAAATTTGATCGAGAAGTCCTTCGGTCATGCCGAGGATGGCATTGAGCGGCGTGCGGAGTTCATGACTCATGTTAGCCAGAAATTCGTCTTTGAGGCGATTTGCACGGATTAGTTCTTCATTTTGCGATCGCTCAACTTCAGCTTGTTTAGCATCCGTAATATCTCGAATGATGATTAATACTTCTCGATCATTGAGACGGGCAATCCGAACTTCTTCATAACGTTGCTCATCCTCAAATTCAAAAATCTGCTCATATATCTGTAATCTACCCGTTTCGATCGCTTGCCTAGCATAATTCAATCTTTGGGCTGCTAAATCAGGAGGCAAAACACTGTAGACTTCTGGCTGGTTAGGCGAGGTAGAAGGACAAATAACCCGAACCCCACTACCTGCAAACATGCTGAGGTATCGTCCCTCCATATCCATTTGAATGAGGAGATCGGGTAGCGTCTCAATAATTGTGCGGTTAGTCATTTCGCTTTTTTTGAGAGCGGCTTCAGCCTGCTTGCGATCGCTAATATTACGGATCATAAATAGCACTTCATCGTCACCAGTTTTGATGATTCTCACCTCTTCATCTTGGAGGTGATCGCCCACTTGAATTTGTTGCTCATACATCTGCAACTCTCCCGTCTGCAAGGCTAGCTGCATATAGTGCAAATGTCGTTCGGCAATCTCTGCAGACAACAAATCTGTCATGGAGAGACCCGTGGGATCTGAGGTCTGCGACAATATATCAAAATCACGATATTCCGCAACAAACTTGCGATAAATTCCATCAGCTCCCATCCGAAACATGAGATCGGGAATTGCTGCTAAAATTGCTCGGCTTTGGAATTCACTTTGTTTAAGGGCAGCTTCGGCTTGCTTGCGATCGCTAATATTACGGATCATAAATAGCACTTCATCATCGCCACTTTTGATCACTCTGACCTCTTCATCTTGGAGGTGATCGCCTACTTGAATTTGTTGCTCATACATCTGTAACTCCCCCGTCTGCAAGGCTAGCTGCATATAATAAAACTGTTGATTAGCGATCGCTGCGGGCATCAGATCTGCCATCGATTGACCAGTGGGATCGGAGTCCTTTGGCAATATCCCAAAATCTCGATTTTCCGTAATAAATCCGCGATAAATTCCATCAGATCCCACCCGAAACATGAGATCGGGAATTACCTCTAAAATTGCTCGGCTTTGGGCTTCACTTTGTTGGAGTTGAGAGATTTTTGCTTGTTGAGTAGCGATCACTAAGAGTAATGCATGGGTGCTAAAGAAATTGCTGTTTTCAGGATTATGAGGAATTGGTTTGGGAAGATTGTTGGGCATAATGTTTCAGAATACAAAATAAACCCAATTACGACAATGATTTTACTAAAAGCTTTTGAATGATTACAATCAGTTCCTTCAATTTTACAGGCTTTGCAATATATTCATTCGCACCAGCACTAATACAGCGATCGCGATCGCCTTTCATCGCCAGTGCGGTGAGGGCGATAATTGGTATATTAACTAAGCTAGGAATCAGACGAATCTGCTGCATTGCCTCTAAGCCATCCATCACAGGCATTTGCACATCCATCAAAATCAGATCGGGTTGAGTTGACTTTGCCATGGCGATCGCTTCCTCTCCATTATTGGCACAGAGGATTTGATACCCCTTCGCACTTAGATAGCTGGAAATTGTGACGACATTGGCTTCGTTATCCTCTGCTAAGAGAATTAGATACGGATGGCTAGAATCGGATTCAGCAGTAATTGCTTTGGCGTTGAGGTTTCTCTCGCCAAATGGAGAAAAAGTTAGCAACGACTTATCCTCTAATTTAGAGATATAGGGCAAGCGTAAAGTAAAGCAACTCCCAACTCCCAATTCACTATGCAGACTGACATCTCCCCCATGCAGTTCCACGATGCGTTTCACCAGTACTAATCCGAGTCCTGTGCCTTCATATTGACGGTTCAGGCTACTATCGATCTGGACAAAGGGTTGAAAAAGTTTTTCTTGATCCTCAGATTTAATCCCAATCCCATTATCAATGATCGAAATACAGACATAATAATCATTATGAGGTAGCCAGTCATACATAGCAGGATGAGAATCGGGTAATTGGGTAGGTCGGACTATGGGTATCCGCTCAGCAAGGTTAAAATCGATCGGTTCGTAATGTACTTCGATTGTCACTCGCCCCCCTATAGGCGAAAATTTCACAGCATTAGTCAATAGATTAATTAACACCTGTCGAATGCGACGTTCATCTATAGATATTGTTCTTGTATCTTTGGGGAATGACTCATGTAGTTGAATTTGTTTTTTGAAGGCTTGTTGCTTGACAAATACCAGACTCGATTTACAAAGCTCAACGATTGAGACCTGCTCAATGTCTAGCTCCAACTTACCCGCTTCAATTTTTGAGAGTTCAAGAATGTCATTAATCAAGCTTAGCAAATGCTTTCCACTACTCTCGATGGTAATGATCGGTTTTTTTTGACGTTCATTAAGACTGCCGAAAACTTCTTCTTGTAAAGCCTCTGACATGCCTAAAATTGCATTGAGAGGAGTACGCAGTTCATGGCTCATATTCGCTAGAAATTCATCCTTAAGTCGAGTAACACGAAGCATTTCGGCATTCGTTTGCTCTAGTTGCTGTTCATATTCCTTCTGAACTCGGATATCACGCATGATCGTAGAGAAATATTCTACTTTTCCTTCAGATGATTTATGCCCAAGTAGTAATTGCGATACTAAAATTTCCTGTCCGTCAGCGTCCAGCAATGCAGTTTCACCGAGCCAACTACCTTCAGCAAGCACAGTAGGTACAGCTTTCTGCTCCAGCACATCCACTGTCCATTGAGGATGATAATCTATGGGTCTTTGTTGTCTGACTTCAGCATCACTATAAAGCCCTCGCAGCCGTTTGAGAGCGACATTATTCCAGATTGCTTGACCTGTGACATCGGCAATGAGAATATAGTCCGTCGAGGCTTCGAGGATAGATAGTAGATTACTTTGTTCTTGTTCCAAACGTTTACGTTCAGTAATATCTTGAGCAGTGCCAATAGTTTGAATCACATGTCCATTAGCATCACGTTTAAATACTGCATCTCGACCATAGAGCCAACGCCATTCGCCATTTACATGTTTCATCCGATATTCAAATTCGAGAATTTCGCCATCATGCGCCGCATAGATTTGGGCATGGTAAGAAGCCAATCGCTTTAAATCATCAGGATGAATTAAATTAGCAAACAAACTGGAACCCATCGCTTGAATTTCGTCGGGTGTGTATCCAAGAATGATCCCAATTTCGCGATTGACATAAACATTACGCTGTTCTTGGAGATCGTATAGATAGAGGATATTCGGTGAAGCCTCGGCAATTTGTTGAATAAAATGCTGACTTTCTCGTAGTGCTAGTTCAGATTTTTTGCGATCGCTGATGTCCGATAAAATCCCTTGTGCGCCTATTACCTCTCCTTGAGAATTGATAATCGGTCTGGCACTAACCTTTACCCAAAAATAATGTCCATCTCGATGGAGATGGCGAAACTCATTATTATTTGCCGATGTCCGAAATTGGAGATCGTTCCGATGGGCATTTGCTACAAATTGACGCTCATCTGGATGCACAAGATCTACCAACGCCTTCCCAATCCATTCACTTGGCTCCCAACCAAAGAGCGTTTTGAATTGTGGTGAGAGATAGGTGAGGATACCTTCTAGGTCGGCTGACCAAATCAAATCATTCCCTCCTTCTACCAACCGACGGAATTTAGCTTCACTCTCTGCTAATTCGCGCTCAATCCGTCTCCGAGCAGCCGTACGTTCTTGGACTCTAGTTTCCAGTTCTTGATTTAACTGTTCTAGCGCCTGCATTGCGCGTTCTCGCTCTAACTCAGCCGCCGCACGGGATGCAAATACGAGCAATAGGTTTTCGGCCCACAGTGGATCTTGAATTGGCTGCTTATCAAGGATACATAAAGTCCCGATCGCGCGATCATGGCTATCTCGTAAAGCAATACCCAAATAACTATCTACTCCCATCCCTACGAGATCGCGATCCTCTGGGAACTGCTGCTGAAGAAAGCGATCGCAATAAAACTTCCCATCTTGTAAAGTGCGTTGGCAGGGAGACTTTGCAAAATTGTATAAAAAATTGGTTTGCAATGTATCAGTTGTCCAAATAGCAAGGGTATGCAGCCGATCATCTTCCACTTCCGTAATAACGGCATAGGAAACATTGAGAGCTTTGGCAATGTGGCTAACTAAGGCTGGGAAAAAATCTTCACCAGTAATCGAAGAAGTACTCTCAATTAGATTTTGGAGAGCTATTTCCATTTGCTTGCGTTGGGAAATATTGGTGCTAGTTCCCACAATCCGACAAATACGCCCTAATGCATCGTAAATAGGATTGAGGGTCGTAATCCACCAAGTTGTTGCATCCCTAAAAATTAGGCATTCTTCATAGGTAATAGCAGATCCTGCTTGGATACAAGCTACATAGTGCTGACGAACTTCTTCAGTGGGTGATTTACCACATATTTCTGCTGTTAAGCGCCCTGTTAATCTTTCGGCGGCTGGATTAAAGGCAACCAGCCGAAAATCTCCATCTTCTAATACATCAACTGTAAAAATCGCCTGTTCTACGCCTTCGTAGATTGTGCGTAGAAACTGTTCTTTATTTTGTAATGATTCTTCTACTTGCTTAAGTGCTGTCAGATCCTGAAGACTTACCACAACTGCGGTAATCGTGCTGTCGATTTCTCGGTAGGGTGAGTAGGTGACTTTGAGAAACCGCTGCCGCCCGTCTTGATAGTCAAACCAACCCTCATATTGCTGAATTTCGCCCATTAGACATCGATCTAAACGTGGCTGAATTTTCTGAAAGACGACTTCCCCAAGAAGTGCTGCAACAGAATGACCAACAATTTCTTCCTGTTTCCTCTGATGCCAATCTAAATAGACGGGATTAACTAATTTATAGACGTAGTTTCGATCAAGCAGGGCAAGCCCGTTAGTAGCGGCAGAAAATACGCCTTCGTACTGACGTAGTATAAATTCATCCAATGGCTTGCTGATATCTTTAGCATTGCTACCTTCGATCTGTTCAGCCCTAGATAAATCTCCATCCTCGCATTCTCCCTGTAAGATGTTCTGGGCTAATAAATCGACTAAATTATCTTTGCCTAAAATTCCGACAAGGCGATCGCCATCCAGTACAGGTAAATGATGAATCCGATGTTGTTGAAATATATTGAGGACAGATGGGAAATCGATCAGTGCTGATTCTTGGATGGTAATGACGGGATGGTGCATTACCGACTGCATCGATAACTGCTCTAAAGAAATGCGCTGAGCAGTGACATGGAAAATATCATGTTCAGTAAAAATGCCTATTAAGTTATTTGCTTCAGACTCGTTATGGCTACCTACTACTAGCACACAACTTGAGCCTGTTTTTTCCATAGAGGCGATCGCATCCATGACTCCTGTATCCACAGTAACTATCAATGGATCTTGGGCGATCTCCGATAGTAAATTCTTGCGGATTAGGAGACTTGCAGCAGTCATCACATTCACTTAGTTTTAGGAAGACTTATAGAAAGATCTAATTGGTCAGCAGAGTTTGAATCATTGACGATGAAATAACATCCTTTAGTCTGACAGATTTCGGAAAATGTTGATACATTCTCGCCGTGAGACAGCGATCTGTGGGCATCACTAAGGCTGTGACGGCATTACCCAAGCCCTTAAGGTTGCGCCTCTGCGGAGCGCAACCTTAAGGGCTTGGGTTTGTAATTAATTATGCCCATCTACTTAGTAAGTTAATTCTTGTCAAAAATAAAAAGCGAAAGACAGATTCCCCACTACCTTTCGCTTTTTATTTTTTTAGAACGGGTTCGACGGGGCTCGAACCCGCAACTTCCGCCGTGACAGGGCGGTGCTCTAACCAATTGAACTACGAACCCAAATTTTTGCTCTTAAAGTTTTTTCTAAAATCAAACTTTTTTAAAGTTAAATCTTAGAATCGCTGATTACTAACTGGTTTACAGGTCGTTTTTTGCGTTTCTTTATTTAAGCGCTCCTTATTATGTAGATTTAAAAGGCGTTTGTCAATACTCTATGCAGATTTTTTTTGATTTTTCCTCGAACCCTTAGTGTCAGCTATAGCTATAGCCACCTGTATCAGGACAAATCAAAACCCAAATAGTGTGAGGCGGCGCGAAGCGCCGCCTCACACTATTTGGGTTTTATGTCCTAACAAGAATGGCTATAGCTATATAGTTTCATTGCTTTTTGATGTTTTGAGAGGACTGCATGGCGCAAAATATCGTAAAAAGACTGAAAAAGTCATTGCAATTACGCCCGTCCGTGATATCCTTTCACCCATTATTTGCCAGCTAAATTTGTCCATTAGGATTTAATTGGTGTAGAGGACTCCCATGAATTGCTTTAAGAGCGCAAACATCAAAGGTGTAAAGATTGCGATCGCGACAACTCTTTTGATGCAGATCACCAGTATGGCGCTACCGACAACATGGCGCTCAGTTGTGCCATCAGCGATCGCCTTACCAGGACAGACACCCGATCAAGTCATCGACTGGATTAGAACGAATCCAGTATTGCGCCCAGAGGCTGGCGAGCGGCTACTCGTGCGAAAAAGTGACACACCATCAAGACGATTTCAATTTCAAGCCAGTGTCGTGCTACCAGGGATTGCTGCTATTCAGAAGAGCGATGCAAATCTGATTAGAAGTGAGCAGATTAGATTTTTTGACATTATCAATGGTGTCACGAGATCGCGCCTAGAAGAGACACTGCGTTCTATTTATGGTCCAGAGATTATGCGTGATTATGCAACGGCTAAACGGGTTTATGCATACCCAACCGCCGCTATGGTGCAGCGATCGCAAGCTAAAAATGCTTCTCCAATTCTCTGGGCTTTACAAGGAGAATTACGTCAAGGCAAAAAATACGGCTACTGGATCGAGCTATTGCAAAATGGTAGAGGTAGCGCCAATTCTGGGCAAATCACCGTATTTGAGTTAGATAGCCTTCCTAAACTTGAAGAAGAGTTAAGTAAACGTTAAATCCTCAAAAGAAAAGCCTCGCTAAGCGAGGCTTTTCTTTTGAGATTAAAGGAACCATCCGTAACTGTGTAAACCTTTGCCGAGTAAATTTACGCCTAGATAACAAGTCCAGACTACTAAAAGCCCCACACTAGCCAAAATCGCAGGCTTGCGTCCCTGCCATCCTTTGGTAATACGTGTGTGCAAATAAGCTGCAAAAACTAACCATGTGATCAAAGACCATGTTTCCTTCGGGTCCCAACTCCAATAAGAACCCCATGCTTCGTTTGCCCATACTCCGCCTGCAATGATACCAATCGTCAGCAGGGGAAACCCAAGCCCGATCGCTCGATAACTGAGATTGTCCAAAGTTTCGCCAATGGTGAGACGACGTAAGGAAAGGGGCTTAGTTTTAGGAGCGATCGCCTCGGCAGTAATTGTGGCAGTATTGGCAGTTTGCAGATTTCCTGCGTTTAAAATACTGCCCATGCTCTCAACCGCAAAAGCCGCGAATGTTTCAGGGCTAGGGTTGTTGGCATGATTGGCATCCGTAACACTACGCAAGTTAGTACCGAAGGAGCTACCTTGCAATACGACATCTTGACCACGGGTGACAATTAAAAAGGCGATCGCCAAAATACTGCCCGTCATCAAAGCGGCATAGCTGAGCAGCATGACGCTAACATGCATCATCAACCAGTTAGACTTCAGCGCAGGCACAAGCGGCTCGGAAATTTGCATCCCTGAAGGCAGTGCAAGAGCCGCAAAGGCTGTGATTCCCATCGCGAGGGGCGAGATAAAGGCTCCAATTAGACGCTTGGCGGTGTCATTAGCACTTTTGTTGCCGATGCGATTAACCACGATGTGCATAGTGGTCAGACCCCATGCCAAGAAAAATAGCGATTCGTAAAGATTGCTCAGTGGGAAATAGCCTGCATCAATCCAACGCGCTCCCAGTAATGTAGCAATACAGAGATTGGCGATCGCCATGCCCGCATTACCAAGCGATCGTAAATAGGGCAAGTTAGGAAATGCGACATGCACCCAGAAAACGAGCATGGTCGCAAAGAGGACGGCAAATGATGAGTTGTCCAGTAAGTTCTGAAGCGCGACGAGTTGCATTCAGGCAATTCTCCAGCAATTTTTTAGAATGTTTTATGATTTGATTTTTAAAAGTGCAAATCCTATGGGTTTCATTGTAAGCGATGTTGATAATCCTTACCATTTGTCGATTAAAGTCCATTAAATCCAGCATATATAGCGATGTAAGATTTGGAGGGTTGTGAGAGTGCGCCCCGAAGGGGTGCACTCTCACAACCCATTTAGGATTGCTATAAAAGGGGCTAAGCTTTTGGATATGGAAGCCTATTTACAAGTAAGTGAAGTTATCGATTGGCAGCATCCTGAAATCATTAAATGCTCCCAAAAAATCACCTTGGGACACAAAACTCCAGAGGCGATCGCCAAAGCTTGCTTTGAATGGGTGCGAGACGAAATCTGTCATAGCTGTGACTATCAAATGAATCCTGTGACCTGCCGAGCATCTGATGTTCTGCACCACAAAACAGGCTATTGCTTCGCGAAAAGTCATCTATTGGCAGCTTTGCTAAGGGCTAACCAGATTCCCACAGGATTTTGCTATCAGCGCTTGAGCATTGATGATCAAGGTGCGCCCTACAGTTTGCATGGTTTCAATACCATCTATTTACCTACAATTGGTTGGTATCGTGTTGATGCAAGAGGAAACAAAGCAGGAGTCAACGCTCTGTTCAGCCCACCCCATGAACAATTGGCATATAAAATTCAGCTACCAGAAGAAGCCGATTTCAAAGTAATTTTGGCGGAACCACTGCGAATAGTCATAGAAGCACTGCAAGCACAAACTACATGGGATGATATGCTGCGTAACCTACCAGACATTTCGTTGGATTTTGCTAAGAACTATGGGTTGCTGCCATAAAGCTGCCATAAATATGGCGATCGCCATACAAATATATAATTTTGCTCATGACCTTAAATTACCGATCGCTTCCTGCACAATTACCTAATCCCAATGCACTTGGTGCGATCGTCGCACTGCATGGCTGGGGCGCAAACTGTGATGATCTGATCTCGCTTGCGCCCATGGTTGGACTCCGCAATTATCAATGGATTTGTCCCGAAGCTCCCTTTAACCATGCAATGCCCAATGGCAAAATGTGGTACGACCTCCAAAGTCTGGATACTGAGGGTTTAGCGAAAAGCTGCGAACTGCTTAGCCAGTTTCTCGAAGATTTACCAGCGATGACAGGGATACCCCTAGAGAAAACATTTTTACTAGGTTTTTCTCAAGGTGGAGCCATGACCTTAGATGTGGGTTTAGTCTTTCCCTTAGCAGGATTGATTGCTCTGAGCGGATACCTACACATCACAGAAGAAGAACTACAAGAACTTACAGATAGATCCTTTCCACCGATTTTGATCGCTCATGGTACGCAAGATACAGTCGTTCCCGTTAGTGTGGCTCGTAATACAAGAGAGATCTTTGAGCGTCTTGGCGTGAATGTGGAGTATGAAGAATACGAGATGTCCCATGAAATTCGTCCTGAAACCTGCGATCGCATTCAGCAATTTATCCTAGAGTGCCAAGCTAAATAAAAACAAAAAAGGACAGGTCTTGTCCTTTTTTGTTTTTATTTGTTTTTATTTGTTTTAACGGCTAGTCAATTTTTGATATGACAGTGTATTGTTAAGATCGAAATAAGAACTATATTAAGGAGATATTGTATGAATCTTTCAGATACTCAAGTTTTTACAGCACTGGTAGTTGCACTGTTCCCCGCAGTATTGGCAGCTATATTGGGTTCTGCCCTTTCTAATTCCTAGTCCTCATAATATCTATTTTTACAGCCTAGAGGTTGCGAATGGTTGCCAAACGAGACTTATCTCCGCATTTTTCAGTACCAAAGCAAACCCCGCGATCGCAGGGTCAGTACGGACGAAATGATGTTGTGAGTATGCATTCACGCAGCAACCATTCTGACTCTGGCAATCTTGCATCTTTTAATGGTGCTAGTAACTACAGTGAAGCAGTTGCTCAGAACGTCCAACGCAAAAGAGAGAAATATTGCCGAACTAAAGCAACTGAGTCAATCATCGTCATTGCGGTGAATGTTGCCTTATCTTTCGCGGCGATCGCAGCGATCACCAAATTACTTCCCTATCAGTCATCACAAAAAGATCGTCTCGACGAGATTACAACAGAGGTAAACTCGACCGAGCAAAGGGTTAATGGGTTACGAGAAAAATTACCCCAAACTTTAAATTCTGGAAAGAATCAGGAAATGCTACTGAGAAAACAGGGTTGGATCAAAAATAATCAAGTGACGATTAAGCTCCTCGATCCGTCTGAAGTTGCCTCACCTAATAGTGATGGTGTAATGCCCACCACCACAACTGCTCAAAAGTATAACAATCGCCAAAATCCATAAATAAAAGACAGTGCTGAGCGCCGCCTTTTATTTATGGCGTTCTAACTCAATCAACCGAATTGCCAATAAAATTTCAGCTAACGTTCTTTGCCAAGCATAATACCAACCTGCCCAACCATCTAAAATTCCCCCTTTAAGAATTAGGCAGTAAACCAAAATAACAATTGGTGCAATCACCTTTTGCTTGCGAAGGCGATCGCCAAAACTTAATTTACTATTTGGAGTTGTTAATAATTTCTGAGCTTCAATTAATAAATAACGATCTTGAGACTGTAACCAACGACTTAATGGCTTGCGATCGTCATGATTAATGTGAGCTTGAAGATTTCCAGATTTCCCATTTACTTGCAGTAACTGTGTATGCCCGTCATCAATGTAGATAGATTTTTTTTGGCGAAATAGAACTTGACGAGGTGGTAACAAAGTTGATCTTAAAGGCTTTCCAAACACATAATATCGAAATTGAGCAAAATATCCATCAAGGAACTCAGATTCTGGGTTTTCAATCGTTGACTGAATTTCTTTAATAAATTCTTCTGTCAATACATAATCAGCATCAAGAGAAAGTACCCATTCAGAATTTATTTGTTCTAATCCATAGTTCCATTGATCTGTATGCGTGTCAAACCTACGTTGCAAAACTTGTACTTGTGGATAATTATTCAAAATTTCCAAAGTTTCATCATCACTAAAACTATCGATTACGACAATTCTTTTTGCCCATGTTAATCGCTCTAATGTACGTCCAATATTTGGAGATTCATTATAAGTAAGAATTAATGGCGTAATTTGTTCTAGCATTTTAGAGGGCTGTGATTTAATAGCTTTTGTGGCTCGGCAAAGCCTCGTCACAAAAATCTAAATCTCCATTTTTAACCAGCTAAATATAGCTTCAACTGTTATGTCTAAAGGGATTATTTCTAAACTTGGTAAGCGATCGCTATTTGCCATTAGTATAGGCTGTTGATTTGGCTGAAACACAAGAATACTGCGATCGCTAGGATCAAGAAACCATCCTAATTTGCTGCCATGCTGAAGACTATGCAAAATCTTACCGATAACTTTGTTAGCATTCTGATCAGGTGAGAGAATTTCAATAATCCAGTCTGGAGCAAGATTAAAGTTATCAGGAATTTCACCATCTGCAAGAAATGGAATATTTCGCCATTCAAAAACTGCGATATCTGGCACAATTGAACTACCAACAAAGGTACATCTTAGCTCTGGAAAAGCATAGGCAAGCTTTGGCGATTCAGAAACTTGATTAATTTCTTGGCAAAGTTTACCTTGTAATCTACTGTGCCGACCTTTAGGCATAATTTTTTGAGTAACCTTATTGTTAATATATTCGCTAGCAGGTTTAGTCTCTGGCAATTGCAGAAATGCATCTAGAGTAAGAGTTTTAACAGGTGTTGCAATCATAGGAATAAAATTCTAAAAGGATGCCAAAACTAACATAGACTTCCATAAATAGGGGAATCTACCAGTAAACTCAAATTGATAATTGTTACATCCTTCTGTAATCAGCAACTTTGTTAGAGTCTTTACAGAAAAGAACTTGATATGTCCACCATCCCATAGCACAGTAAAATGATTATCCATTTTACCTGTTAGAGCAAGAGCTAGATTCTTCAAGTATCCATGATATGGCGTTGTTAAAATCAGTGTTCCATTAGACTTAAGACATTTCCTAGCAGATTTAATTAACTCTCTTGGATATACTAAATGCTCGATGACCTCGGCTGAGACAATAATATCAAAATCTCCTCCTAAATCAGAGTATGGAATGTCATATAAATTGGCATGAATAAATTTGCATTCTGGAAAGCTATTCATTGCAGTAGTAAATCCTGAGAGAGATTCTTCAATTCCTACAACTTCATAGCCTTCTTTGGAAATTAAGTTGCTTAAGCTTCCATTCCCACATCCCATATCTAATACACGTAGCTGTCTATCCTCATTTGTCTTGATTGTACTCAATAGTTTTTTTAAAGCAGGAAAAATATAATGATGATGATGCCCAGATTCAGCAGTTGTATAAAAGTATTCGCAAGTTGAATTTGTATTCATCATTTGGCATACTTGGTATATGTGGTTATCAGCCTTTGAGCTATTTTAGCCCAAGTATAATGCTCCGCAATATATTGCTGGGCGCGATCGCCTTTTTGTTTAGCAATGTGGGGATGCTCCAAAAAATCTTGGATTATAGAAGTGATCGCATTAATCTCTAATTTAGTAACATAGCCGATTTCCTGTTCTTGTACCATGGGTGCGATCGCTACTCCATCGGTAATCAACACAAGTGTACCAGACGCAAGGGATTCGATCGCCGCAATACCAAAATTCTCAGAATAAGAAGTGAGTGCAAACAAATCTGCACCTTGGAGATATAAATTTTTAGTTTCACCTTCAACAAAACCTACTAGATGCGTTCGCTCTCTTAAACCATGAGTTACTAATAAATCCTGAATTTGACTTACATAATCAGGTTCACCACTACCTGCAATTACAAAGGCAAAATTGTATTCTGTTAATTTACCAAGTGCAGCAATCAAGTATTCCAATCCTTTTTTAGGATGGATACGAGACATAAAAAGAAGAATAGGACAGAGATCAGGAATTTGCAGAATTTTGCGTAGTTGAGATGGAGCTTCGGGAATTAGAGATGGAATCTGCACACCATGGGGCAAAATAAAATTAGGAATATTTAATCCTAATAGATCGAATTCATCTAGTTCTTGTTGAGCCGTGAAATGGAGTGCTTGACTATGCAACAAATTGGAACGTTCAATCACTTGTAGATATATTTGTTTGCGTAACTTACTTTGCTGCCATGACCATTTGCATAACTGTCCATGGGGAGTATTGATATAGGCAACCTTCTGCATACGGGCGATCGCCATGGCAATTGTGGAAGCATAGGAAAAAATTGCATGTACATGGACTAGATCATATTCAGTGATGTGTTGCCATAGCCAAGTTGTCAGCGATCGCGAAAAGGCAAACTCTCGCACCACATTTATATTTGGCGAAAACCGAGGAAAGAAACGAATCGGTACATGCCCATACTCAGCTAACTGATCGGTAAGTTCAGATAGAGGTACATCTAGTAAACCTTTGCCATTGTCATTAGTAGTTGCTATTTCCGCATCTACTCCTTGCGATCTCAAAGCGCTCACCATCTCAATCACCGCTTGACTAGGACCACCACGTACCGTTGCCACAGATGGAATGATATGAAGAACTTTCAATTTAAGCACTCGGTTGAATTGTAATGATGCCGCGCATCCCTGCTTCTGTATGACCAGCGATCGCGCAATGTAACTCATAAGTCCCAGATTTAATGGGTATAAAAGTCCATGCAGCAGTGGTATTCGGGCGTAATTCGAGTTCACGAATATTGCCTTTAACTTCCACGTTACCCACGACGACATTTTGTGTCCAGATTGCATCAGCAAAATCTTTGCTAGTGAAGTAATGTTTTAAGCCGCTAGGATTATTCAGCAATAACTTGTAGCGTTTGCCCGACTCAAAGGTGAAGCGATCGGGAATAAATTTGAGTTCGTTGGCAGTGTTACTCAGACTGACTTTTACCTCGATCAGATCGG
>NZ_NDHW01000089.1 GCF_002251945.1 Pseudanabaena sp. SR411 | reverse complement strand
CGATCAATTAGCTGCTTTTGCGGGTTTAACTCCCCGTGAGTTTTCTTCTGGTTCTTCGATTCATGGCAAACCGCGTTTGTCAAAAATTGGTAATTCGCGTTTGCGTAAAGCTTTGTTTATGCCTGCGATTGTCGCTCGTCGTTATAATTCGCCGATTGCCGCTTTCTGCGCTCGCCTTACGGCTAAGGGTAAGTCAAAAATGTCGGTCATTGGTGCTGTCATGCACAAGCTATTGCGGCAGGTCTTTGGTGTTCTCAAGTCTCAGCGTTCTTTCGATCCTAATTTTGTTCAAATTCCCTCTTGACTTTTTGGTACTCAAGACAGTATCTACAGTTTCTAAAATTGTACAGGTAGGGGCAATGCCCCCGTGCTTGCCATGTCACGCTAGCAGCAGGAGATTCATCACCTGCGTTCCATGTAACATCAGTTAATATGATGCTATCAACACTGCTTAATATTAAAATTAAGTAACCGAAGGAAACTTGGAAGCAATATCTCTGTATGCTTATGCTGTGGAACCATCATTGCGATCGCTAATCTTGTAGGGTGAGTTAAATAAAGTCCATTACCCATTATCCATTACAAAAAAATGATTTCAATTAAAGAAAATCTTCCTCAAATAACTCCAGAAGAATACTTTGCTTGGGAAGAAAAGCAACTAGAGAAACATGAACTGATTAACGGTCAAGTTTATGCTATTAGCGTTGGTAGCGTTAATCATAGCCGCATCGCAATTCGATTTGCGACTATGGTTGACACCCACTTAGACGCTAGTAGTTGTATAACTGGTAACTCAGACCTGAGAATTAATATTGTTGGCACAAATAACTACACCTACCCCGATGTCAGTGTCACCTGCGACGATCGCGATAAAACTACAACCCAATATATTACCTATCCTTGCTTAATCGTTGAAGTTCTATCTCCAAGTACTGAGTTATACGATCGCAGTGGCAAATTTAGACTGTACCGCAAAAATCCACACTTACAAGATTACTTATTAGTCAGTTCTACCAGCATCGAAATGGATCTATACCATAAAAATGACGCTGGCGAATGGCTCATCATTAACTACCAAGAAGGCGACACCGTTGAACTAAAAAGCATTAACTTAAGCTTTCCCATTGAGCAAGTCTATCGCGGTTTAGAATTGAACCCAGAATAATTACTCAATTCAGCAAATAAATAGAGAGTACTAGCGATCGCCTTGAGGAGATAGATTGTTGATGCGATCATAACCAAAGCCCAAAAGCAAAATAATATGTAATATGTGAATATTTCCATCTAGTATGCCAATTTAGGTGATTAAGCAGAACTTTTCCTTCTAATCACCCCAAAATGGGATTTTAGGAAGAATTTTTCTGTATAACATCTCGTATAAGGCATATAGGCTGAAACTTGACTTTCAGCCTATATGCCTTATATTTGTATTAGGCAGAATTTTTCCGTCTAATACATAGTTCTATCGCCGCTTAAATAAGACTTGACATTATATGATAAAATCCTAAAAAGCGGCAGATAGAACAAGTCGTTGGAACCAACATGAAAACGACTTCTAGTTAACCGCTTAGCATAGCTAATGCGGTTCAACTCAAGCATTATTCCGCTGAGTTTACTGGTCAGGTAGTCAAGTATTGTGTTGAGTTTTTTGCTGGATATAGTTTCTTGAGCTTAGTAAAGCTAGTCGTAAAATAAATACCAGATGTTAGACCAAGAAGGTACCAAAAAAAATGCAGTTAGTTTTTTGATAGCTGAGTACAATGAGATAGCTCAAGAAACTCGTCGTTTGCGTCAGGAAGGTATTACTCGCCTAAATTTTTTCATCACGATTACATCTTCATTTTTGGCAGTTCTTGTATTTTTAAGTCAAAGTAAAGCTACGCTCGGTGTTTCTTTCCAGATTGCTGCTGTTGGAGTACTGTTATTGCTTCTTCTTATTGGACTAGACACATTTGATCACAGCATAAGAAGAGATGTATATACCGACTTCAATGTACGGGCAATGGCTCGTATTCGTTGTTTCTTCGCTACACAAAGTCCTGAAATCAAACAGTATTTAACATGGCAATACCATGATGAACCTACTCTTTGGGTAACTCGTAACAATTCAAACGTCAGAAAAACCGTGCAATATATTATTAGTTCTATATGTGCTTTAACTGTTGGCTTGATGATTAACTTAATAGGAGCGAATCCAATTATTTCAACAATCGTTGGAGGAGTCGTCCTTGTAGTTGCATTTATTGGTTTTCGAGGTTATGCATCGAAACGGTTTAAGCAAGCAAGTATTGATGCTGAGAAATCTACGAGGTTTCCTATAGAATGTGTTCAAATAGGAGAGGTAAAGTAGGCGCGGCCATCAATTCTCATTATGAAAACTTTGTCTTGATCTGGCGACACTTATTGAGAATAGCCGCAATAGCTATCCTTGAAAACCCTATGCTTTCGTTCAACAATTGACGGCTTAGGCAAATCAAAAATCATAATGAGAATTGCTGAGGCGCGGCATAACAACCGCAATGCACCGAAACTTTGCCGTATACTGGGTTCTAGTAAAAGCTATCTGCGTACGGTGATTGCGAACGTTAGATGAATACCTTCGGCAATAGGAGGATATATGGATTACATTATTCGCAATGAAAAAAGCGAAGACTATAGAATCGTAGAAGAATTAACAAGAAAGGCATTCTGGAATATCTATGTTCCTGGCTGTAATGAGCATTATCTGGTTCATGTAATGAGAAAACATGAAGACTTCATTCCCGAATTGGATTATGTGATTGAAAAAGATAAAAAAATAATTGGCAATATTATGTATACAAAAGCGAAATTAGTAGGTGAAAACGGAAGAGAGAAACCTATTTTGACTTTTGGTCCCGTCAGTATTCTTCCTGAGTACCAAAGAAAAGGCTTTGGGAAAAAGCTTATAGAACATTCATTTATAAAGGCGAAAGAACTAAAATATGAAGCGGTAGTAATTTTCGGAGATCCAAGTAATTATGTAAACTTAGGGTTTAAGAGTAGTAGTAGATTCGATATATCTCTGGAAAACGAAATATATCCAAGCGCAATGTTGACAAAAGAACTAATTGAAGAATCACTAAAAGGCGAAAAATGGATTTATAAAGATAGCAATGTTTATAAAATCGATGAAAAAAAAGCAGAGGAATTCGACCTAGAGTTTGAGAAATTGGAAAAGAAAAGACAAGGAAGTCAAGAGGTATTTTATATACTTAGTAATTCAAGAATTAGTAAAAATTCTATCTAACAATCCCTTTGCATACCGACCGTATAGCAGTTTTCACTGAGTCCGAAAGGCTATTGACAACAGGTGAACGGGGCATTATACCAAGACGATATGCTCGTTAAAGTTGGAAATTTCTATTCGAGATTGTGCCATGAAAAATGTTTAACTTCGTTGTTAATCTCCGAAAAGTCATTAGCGATTTCTTTCAGGATGCTTCCCGATGTGAAGACCAGTAATTGATAAGCGATCGCCTAGACCTCACGAATCACAGTAATAGAGATCGCCTTGAGGAGATAGATTGATGAGGCGATCGTGTTTTAGTTATAGTCGTAATCTAAGGTGATTTTCCTTTCAAGGTTATTCGCAAATACCTTGTTTTTGATTTTGGCTTTTCCTTAGAGTTCCAATCACATTAAATCTTCCAACGTATCCAAAGAGAAAGGGTCGCTTTGCGACCCTTTCTCTTTGGAATTAGACTGCTAGAGCAGGTTCTTTAGTACTAATGGTCGGATACTCAAGTTCAGGATAGAGAGGAAAGCGATCGCATAGAGCTTGAACTCTCGCAATGCAATCAGCTTGGACAGCATCACTATCTGGACTTAACAAGCGATCGGCGATGATGTTGGCGATTTCGCGGAAATCAACTTCCTTCAAGCCACGAGAAGTCATCGCAGGAGAACCGAGGCGCAAACCACTAGTCACAAATGGAGATTCAGGATCGAATGGAACTGTATTTTTGTTGGCAGTGATATTGATACCACTCACTAATAGGTCAGCAACCTTGCCAGTCATACCGATCGAGCGCAAATCAACTAGCAACAAGTGGTTATCAGTGCCATTGGAAACTAACTTCAAACCACGTTCTTGCAATTGAGCAGCAAGGGCTTGAGAGTTAGCAATTACCTGTCCGCAATAGGTCTTAAACTCAGGACGCAATGCTTCACCAAATGCAACAGCTTTAGCGGCGATCACATGTTCGAGGGGACCACCTTGAGAACCAGGGAAAACTGATTTATCAAACTTCTTACCGAGAGCCGCATCACGAGTCATGATTAAACCACCGCGAGGGCCACGCAGAGTTTTGTGAGTAGTAGTGGTGACGACATCACAGTAGGGGATGGGGTTAGGATGATGTCCAGAGGCAACTAGCCCCGCAATGTGAGCGATATCTGCCATCAAGTATGCGCCCACTTCATCGGCGATCGCTCTAAATTTAACAAAATCAATAATCCTTGGATATGCCGAGTAACCGCAAATAATTAATTTGGGCTTATGTTGCAAGGCAAGATCACGGATTAAATCAAAATCTAACTGCTCAGTTTCTTTATTTAAGCCGTAATGGACTTTGTTAAACCACATACCTGACACATTCACAGGTGAACCGTGGGTCAAGTGTCCACCGTGAGACAAGTCCATACCCAAGAAGGTATCCCCTGGTTTGAGCAGGGTTAGGAATACCGCGAAGTTAGCCTGTGCGCCAGAGTGGGGCTGGACGTTGGCATGGGCTGCGCCGAACAATTCTTTGATGCGCTCAATGGCGATCGATTCGATCTCGTCTACAAATTCACAACCGCCGTAATAGCGTTTGTTGGGCAGTCCTTCAGCATATTTGTTGGTCAATACTGATCCCTGCGCTGCCATAACCGCAAGGGATGTAAAGTTTTCGCTGGCAATGAGTTCGATATTATTGCGCTGTCTTTCGATTTCTTTGCCGATAAAGCCTGCGACAAGGGGATCGGATGCGGCGAGGATGGGAAACAAGTTGGTCATTTTGCTAAGCTTCTGTGCTGATTGTCTGAAATTAATTTGATCTAAATTTACCAATCCACAAAAGTGTCGTCACACTTTTGTGGATTAAAAATCAAACCCAATAAGGGTTTTAGAAACATAAAACGGCTACGCTGTTTTATGTTTTGGTTTAAAGCGGTGCTGGGTTAAGCAGGAACGAAAACACCCATCAAATTATGCTAGCACGCGGTGATAGGTAGCGCTTTGCACTAGGTTAAAATCCATAGGCAGACAAAAAACAATCACTATGCCCAAGCCGAAGACTACTCTAATCCTTAACCCCAAACCCCAATCGCTAATTACTCTCAGTGAATATATCACCGCGATCGCATGGTCACCCAATAGCAAATATCTCGTCGCCGCCACTGCATCGGGTGAGTTAGCTCTCTTTGATGAGTCAAAAGCAGGTAACGATCTCCAGCAAAAACTGATTGAATTACAAGCACCAACAGAAATTGCTATAGATTGTTTAGGATTTTCGGCGGATAGTCTCTGGATCGCGGCTGGGGGACAGGATGGTAAGGTGCGTGTGTGGAAATTAGATGGGGAGCAACCTGCGATCGCTGCAACCCTCGATCTTGGCAAAACATGGATCGAGCATCTCGTCTGGCATCCCACTCGTCCTGAATTTGCCTTTAGCTTTGGCAAATATGTGCAGATTTGGAGTGCAGAGACTTTAGATATTGTCACGACTTTGCATTTTGAACAGTCAACGGTTTTGGCGATCGCATGGCATCCAAGCGGTGAATATCTTACGGTTGGCGGTGATGGCGGAATTAAAGTTTGGTCAGCAAAGGATTGGTATGAAGATCCGATTCTATTTGAAATGCCGACGGCGACCGCCAAACTCGTTTGGGATCGCATCGGCGAATATTTAGTCGCCAGTACTCTCGACAACTTAGTTGTAGTTATGCAATGGCTAGGCTCTGACTTTGACGCTTCACCTTGGCGGATGCAGGGATTCCCTGGAAAGATCCGTTCCTTTGATTGGTCAGCAAGCAAAACATCGCCGCTATTGTCTTCCTCTAGTGGTTCTGATGTAGTCGTGTGGGAAAAACACGCTGATCTGAATGTTGGTTGGGAAGGGGAAGTGATTAAAGGTCACAATAGCACTGTGGGTTTTGTCGCTTTTAAGCCTAAATCAGAAATACTAGTTTCTGCCGATGAAAATGGCCGAATTGCGATTTGGAAAGATGCTAAGGATTGGGTACAGGCGTTAGAAACGCCAATGGGTGAGATTACGGCTTTGCAATGGCAACCTCAAGGCAAAAAGTTAGCAGCCGCCAATGCTGATGGAGAGCTAATGCTTTGGACTGAATCTTCACAGGGCAAAGGTTTTCGCTAAACCCAAAATTTTTAAAAGAGGTGCTTTGCACCTCTTTTAAAAATTTTGGGTTTTACTTTAGCGCAAAGCGCTGTAAAAGCACACATACCGTGATATCATTACAACTGCTTTGCTTAACCTAAGAACCTACAAGACATATTTGGAGAGGTGGCAGAGTGGTTGAATGCGTCTGACTCGAAATCAGATTTAGGGTCACACCTAACGGGAGTTCGAATCTCCCCCTCTCCGTACCATAAAACTAACAAAGAGATTGCTGCATAGCAGCAATCTCTTTGTTAGTTTTTAGATAGGACATAAAATCTAAAAGAGAATAGCGGCGCATCGCGCAATTGTTCTCTTTTGGGTAAGCAAATTTTGTATTACGATAGATCACGAGAAAGTGTGCAATATAATTACATTAATATTGGTTTGATTAATCTTAGCTGAGACTAGATACAGCTCTTATTGCAACATCATCATTTGGTAACCCTGTAAAAGAAAGGATTTGTATAGGGTAAGGATAGGCAGCGCGAAGCGCCGCCTATCCTTACCTTTTTAGGACTACCCATCATTTATTGATTGTGTAAACGGATTAAATGCTAGATGGAACTTAAAGATGAGCAAAAAAATCATCTAAAGCAAGTATCTAACACCAGAAATTTGTTTTTGGGGTTAGCGATCGCTGTTGTGAGTATATCTGGCGTTGGAATCTGGTCTTTTCACTGGTTTGGGGAAAAGATTACCCAGAATACTCAAGAAAATCTCTTTGCAATCGCCAAGTTAAAAGCTAATCAAATTGAACAATGGATAAGTGAGCGCCAAGCGGATGCAAAAATCTTTGCCTTCAGACCATCAGTAACAACTACTCTCCAAGCAATTGAAAGTGGGACTAAAGATGACAATTCAAGGTGGCAGTGGCAAACAATGCAGATTATTGCTGCCAAGATGAGAGCGGAATATGGTTATCGCAAGATTGCATTAATTAATCGGATGAGCAGATTGGTGTAGCAAGAAGGTCAGGTTGACAATTTGTCCGAACCAGTAAAGAAGTCTTTTCAAGAAAAATTACAAGGTTTTTCTAACGCCGATAAATCTGAATTCATCGATATGCTTTAGCAGGAAACCAGCACAGGCAAGATCGCAGTTTATGGAGTACTTGTACCTGTCTATAACCAAACAAATGCTTTAGTAGGAGCCGTGTATCTAGAATCCGATCCCGCTAATTATCTGTTTCCCCTATTAAAATCATGGCCAACACCTAGCACCACTGCGGAAACTTTGCTAGTGCGTCAAGAAGGGAACTTGGTGCATTATCTCAATCCTCTTCGCCATCGAGATAATGCTGGATTGAAATTTACCCGATCGCTAGAACAAACAGATCTTTTAGCAGTAAAAGCAATAAAAAATCCCAATTCAATCATGGAGCAGGCGATTGATTATCGCAATATTTCTGTTATCGGTGCAGCGTTGCGAGTCAGAAATACACCTTGGATCATGATCTCCAAAATTGATCGTAGTGAGGCTGACGCACCTTTACAGCAGCTTGGGATTATAGTTAGCAGCCTTACTATTTTATTAATTGGCATTGTTTTTTATATTGCGTACCAGATTCGGAGATCGGGACAACTAGCAATAATTGCGCTGATCCAACAGTCAGAAATAGAACAAGCACAAATAGTTGCGAATAATGCCTCACGATAAACGGCGATCGAGACTTCCATTGATGGCTATGCCATACTTGATCGCTTTGGCAAATTTATGGAAGTAAATGCCGCTTTGACCACAATCACGGATTACAGTAACGATCAATTATTGGGGCGGTCAATTTTTGAATTAGTAGTGAGTACAGATCTCGCACAAGCTGAATTGCTCTCTAGTTGGATGGCTCACCAGAAAACAAAAAATTTTCAGCAATGGAAGCGTAGAAGTGGCGATCACATTGATGTCCAAATTAGTATCTCCTATTTTGCTCATGGAGAAGGTCAGTTTTTTGTGTTTGTGCAGGCTTTGTTGCATGAATAAAAAGAAGACAAAAGATATAGGAGCTTTAGGATAGATAATTAACGAGTAATAGGACAGGAGAGAGGTTTAGCGAGTTGAATCATGCGATTAAGTGCTGCACATTTGATGAACAACTCGACCGCCTGATTGTCAAATTTACGRGAACATAAAGTACCACCAAATATCTTTTTGAAACGAAACATCGTGGTTTCTGCTAAAGAACGTCGATGATAACCTGAGTCMCGTTTCCATTTTTTGCGCCCATGTTTACGGATATAGCGGAGATTTTGGTCACGGGGATGGGGTGGCGCATTGGTATTGCCATGCTCCCAGATTTTGGCATCTTTGCGCGGAGGAATCACTGCTTTAGCGTCATGTTGGGCAATCTCGTCATAACAAGGGAGCTTTTTTGCACTTTTTTACCCCGAAAAACTTCTCAAACACGCTCTTAGTTAACGTCAGCTGATGGATTATATCTGTGTTATAGAAGAAGATAAAACTCTCATCCGAATTTTATCTTCTTCTATAACGCTGAAATGCCCCGCCCAATCGTCGCGCAATGTGATCGCTCTTGAGACTTTTTCAGCGATCGCTTGACTAGAAGAGGCTTTAAACCAAAATAAAATAATGCCAGTGCTAGCAGGAAGTTTTGAGCGAAAGGCAAGCTCTCCAAAATCTTTGTCAAAAGTCAGCAAAATACGGTTTTCAATTTGAGCGCGGCTTAGTACTTAAGGATCGGAAATACCAGGAGATTCTGTACGAATCCAAACTACATCATGTCCATATTGTCGCAATAATTGTACTGCGTCAAAGGGGAAATTTTCGTTAGCAAGAAACCTCATAAACTAAGCAGATATTAGGTAGACTTTCTCGGCTTTTAGAGAAGCACTAGCATAGGCAAAGCAGGCTTGAATATCTGCAGTCGTAATGCCAGGATAATTACGAAGGACTTCATCAATACTCCAACCCTGAGCAAAAAGATCGATAATAAACTCAACAGCAAGGCGAGTACCTTTGATAACTGGCTTACCAACTAATACTTCAGGATTGAGTGTGATTCTATCTTGCCAATTCATAGGAGTATCTAAAATATATCGCTGTTCTTAATTTTACATCTTACAGGTGTTTCTTATGCAAGCTAAGAAACACCTCTTACATTTTAGAACAACCGTGAAGTTAGAAGTAACAGCGATAAGCCCAACAAAACTAGAATCGAAATGCCGATATTGTTCCAAAATTGGTGATAGCTGGTGAGAGAAGCGCATTGTTTGGGACAATCTTCCATGATTGGTTGCAACGTTGATAGATCGATAATTGAACTTGCCACGTCGAAACCAACCTGTGGCGATTACCGAGCGATCGCCCATAGCTTAACGACATTTATTAATGTTTGTTAGCGTGGAACTGCTGTATCTTTGCTGCGTTGTGTAATATCTTGTCAGAATCTCTCTAAACTCAGTAGGAAGTGCCATAGTAATGGTGCGTAGGTTCTAGTTTTATCGCCATTTTTTAGTTTACTGTTGAAATGGCAAACAAATAGTACGGGTGATCGTACAATCAACGCCTTTATATTCTTGACAAACTTTTTTTGCAGTATTTTCGGCGGCAATCATATCCGTTGACCAGCCTGAGCCTGCCGCACCATTAGATCCTTCGGCTAGAGACATACAGGCATTTCGCGCCCAGACTAATATTTTGCAATCCCCTGAACTAGAGCTATTTTCACATTCACTCAAAGCTCTTGTTTCGGCTGCCATTTGAGAAGTAAAGTTCCAAGAGTAGCCTTTGGCTTGCGTCGAAGGAGAACGAGCGATCGCTCCAAAACTTAGCATGGTGGGGTTGGTAGTTGGAATTACAGGGGGTGGCTCTGGCGTAGCTGTTTCTGTTTCTATAGGCTCTGGTGTTTCTGGACTTGAGGTAGTAGTTGGAGAGACTGATGGAGAACTTGTTGAAGTAATTTGAGTATTATTAACAGTCTGATTAGTTAGCTTTGGTAGAAGCATTGCAGTAGCGATCGCGGCTGAAACTGATATGACTCCAGTTAAAGCGAACCATAGAAATGGTTGAAATTTTGAGAACGCTGGATTAGGAGCGGAGACTGTGACATGGGGCGTTGTGACGGGAGTTTGTGGTGTGGTAGGAGTTTGCGGCGCGGTTGGGATAGGGTTTTGCGGTGTCGTTGGTGCAGATACAGGTGCAGTTGCTCCACCTGTATTGGTAACGATAGTTGGCGATGAATCTGCTGATGATGGATAGGCGATCGCTTCCGTTGGGGCGATATTATTAATATTAGTAGCACAAAGAGATTGAATTGCCTGTAAAGCATCAATCGCAGATTTATAGCGCTGGCTGAAATGGGAAAAAACCATTTTTTGGAGTACTTCAGCAAAAGCATTACTGACCTCTGTGCGATCGCGCCACAGGATTTCGCCTGTATTCGCATCTTCTTGCAAGCTATCAGGTGCAATACCCGTAAGGGCTTGGATGCCAATCATGCCCACCGCATAAACATCACTACTGAGGCGAGGTTTTCCCCTTGCTTGTTCGCTTGGCATGTATCCAGGTGAGCCAATGCTAACAGTAACATCGGTATGACCTTGGGAGTCAGTTCTCAAAGCACTGATATCTTTAACTGCACCAAAGTCAATGAGAACGATTTTGCCATCTTGCCGACGGCGCATGATGTTGGTGAGTTTGATGTCACGATGGATAATATTATTTTGGTGGACAAAGGATAGAACTTCTAAGATCTCTAGTAATAGCGTAGTTGTGGCACTTTCTGATAATCGCTGACCGATCGGAATCTCTTCGGCAAGGCTATGCCCTTCCACAAATTCCTGTACTAAAAAAAACTCATTGTTTTCTTCAAAGTGAGCAAATAGTTTGGGGATTTGGGTATGAGCATTACCCAATTTGTAAAGATATTCCGCTTCTCGATCAAATAAACTTTTGGCGATCGGCAAAACATCAGGATTGGTGTCTTTGGGCTTGAGTTGCTTCACCACACAGGTGGGATGACCTGGTAAGTCTGTGTCTTGTGCCAAGTAAGTATCACCAAATCCACCACTCCCTAGAACAGTGAGGATTTTGTACCGATTCCTTAATGTTTTGCCTACTAACATAGTTACCTACCAAGTTACAGAACTTTGCCTCACCAATAATTTGCTTGATCACGCCATATTTTTGGTGAGGCTAATTGCTATAGCTGCCGTCTGTAGTACAACTCTTTACGCTCAAACCCAAACCAAGAAATTTTTGAAAGCGTTGCAAAGCAGTGCTTTCAAAAATTTTCTTGTGCTTCGTTGGATCGGCAATTGCTGTAAACCTTAGCAGAGAGTGATGGCGCTTTGCGCCGCCATTTTTTGGATTGATGACTGGCGACAGCTATATAACTTTAAGCTTAACAAACAGAGCTATGATTGAGCTACTGTGCCGAATTAAATGCTGAATTTAGATATTGAATGCAAAATAAAAAAGCGATTGAAAAAGCGGTTGTATTAGGGGTTTCTGGGGCATCTGGCATGATTTATGCTGTGCGATCGCTCAAATTTTTATTAAATAATCATTACAACGTCGATCTAGTAGCTTCTAAGGCGGCGATGATGGTTTGGCAATCGGAAAATAATATTGCTATGCCGAGTAATTTGCGATCGCAAGAACAGTTTTGGCGAGATCGCAGTGAGACTAATGACGGCAAACTAACTTGTCATCAATTTGCTGATGTGGGGGCAACGATTGCTAGTGGTTCATTTCGGACATTAGGAATGCTGGTAATTCCTTGCAGTATGGCAACGGTGGCAAAAATTGCTCATGGATTAAGTTCTGATTTGTTAGAGCGGGCTGCGGATGTCCATCTCAAGGAAGGACGAAGATTGGTAATCGTACCGCGTGAAACCCCCTTAAGCTTGATCCATTTGCGAAATCTCACTGCTTTAGCGGAAGCAGGGGCGAGAATTGTGCCAGCGATTCCTGCTTGGTATCACAATCCGCAGACGATTGAGGATTTGGTGGATTTTGTGATTGCCAGAGCGCTCGATCAACTGGATATTGATGCAGATTTAATCCAGCGTTGGCAGGGTAGAATGCCTTCTAATATTGTCGCAGGAGATGCTGAACTATGACGCGATCGCGTTTTTCCCAAACCGCAAATGCTGTTAACAAGAAATCTTCGGGTGCAATCGCAATCACGCAACTTGTGATTTTAGGGATTATGATCACCTTACTTGCAGCTATCTTTGTCCAAAATTTACAGCCTGTGGTACAGATTTTCTTTTTAGGTCAAAAGACGATCGCGATTCCCTTAAGTGTTGCCATGTTAGCGGCACTTGTCGGTGGTGGATTTCTAGCATTTGTGATTAATGCGATCGCCTCTTGGCGACATAATCTCTTAATTCGTCGAGCAGTGATTGCGTCTGGATCTGGTCAAGAGAAGCAAGAACAGGTCAAAGCCAATCCATCTCAGTATAAAGAAGAATTTGTTGAGGATGAAGATGAATTTGATGAAGAGGAAGAAGAGTATGAAGAGGATGAGGAAGAATACGAAGATGATGATCCTGATACCGTTCCCTATGGCGATCGCCCAAATATGAAGTCCAAAAATTCGCGCCAAGTTAAACGTGATCGTCCTCCCCTTGACGCAAAATTTATCAAATAAACCAAACCCAAGATTTTTATTGAGAATGCTGCAAAGCAGCATTCTCAATAAAAATCTTGGGTTTATGAATTTTCAGATCCCCGACTTTTTCTTTGCAAACATAGATTCGTTTTGTTTACCATACAAAAAGTCGGGGATCTCAGTCTACGTATCTAAAGTAAAGCCGCTAAAGACTAATGAGCTTTTATCTACCAGTATTTTTGCTGTTATTGATTGTATTGCGATGTATCTTTTGGCTATTTGCGCCGCCAAATCCTGATGAAGCTTACTATTGGCTGTGGGGACAACATTTAGACTTCTCTTATTACGATCATCCGCCTTTGCAATCATGGTTACAGGGATGGATTACTGCATGGTTCGGTAAATCTCTGCTCGCATTGCGATCGCTAAATCTAGTTACTAATGGCATCTTTTTCTATACCTATTACTGCATTCTTAAATATCTCTATGGAGATCTTGCAAGGCGTTACATTTGGTGGGTGATTCTCGCAGTTATGGCTTCACCGCTATATAACATGATGCTTTCCTTCGCATGGCATGATCATTTAGCGATCGCTCTTAGTCTGGTGGGTGCATATCTATGCATTCGCTTTCTCGATGAATATTTAATCAATGGAAAAGGATCAAGCTGGCGACTATACGGCAGTGCTCTCTCTCTCTCTCTAGCCCATATCACTAAATACAATGCGCTGTTTATGACATTGGGTTTATTAGCAGCGATCGCTATAGATTCACAATTAAGAAGATTATTTACAGATATTCGCTTGTGGTTATGTTTTGGTATTAGTGCGATCGCATTTCTGCCTGTATTTTATTGGAACTACAGTAATAATTTTTTATCCTTCCGTTTCTATGCAAATCGCAGTGTGGACAGTGGCTCTATAATTATGCGATTGCTAGAACCACTGGGCTTTATTGGGATTTCATTATTAATGCTTTCGCCATTTTTAGCATGGTTGCTATGGCGAGGTTTTTGCAAGGCAAATGGGCTATACAAAAGAGTAGCGTTTTGGACATTTATCACTTCTACAGGTTTATTGATGGTAGTGTCGCTATTTTCTACAGCGCTCTATTATTGGAATATTCATGCTTATTTATTGCTATTTCCCTTGTTGCCATTAGCATATTTCCCTCACTCCCCAGCCACCTCTTCCTCTGGGAGAGGTGGAGAAAATCTGCAAATTTTTTATGGAGTAGAAGTTTTTGGACTATTATTCGCAATTTTATTTGTGTGGAATTCCTGTATGTTCCCAGTGAGTGCCATATTTGGGAAAGATGGCGATCAAGATGGCAGGATGATTTATGGATGGCAGGAGGTGGCTGCTGAAGTACAGAAAATCAGCAAAGCTTTGCCAGAGAAGCCTTTGTTAATTACTTCTGATTATCGTTCGGCAGCAGCACTTGCCTATGAGATGCAAAACCCTCAAGTGACAGCAATTTCTAAGCGGATTAGTCAATTTACAATTTGGAACCTAGAGAATGCAGCGCAACAGAAGGGTAAAAATGCCATCTTGATTTCTGACCAATGGTATCCCCTTACCGATGAAGCGATCTCTCATTTTGATCAAGTTACTTCTATTAGTAATGTGGCGATCACTAGATTTGGACTGTATTTGAAAACCTATGAAATTGCGATCGGGCAAAATTACAAACTATAAAATGTGTGTATTGCCTTGAAACATATACATTAGATCGGTTATGGTTATTTTTGTCCTAATGCGATCAATAAACATATGGCTCACATTGGTCTAATCTGCGTCCCTGCCACAGGACATCTCAACCCAATGATAACTCTTGGATATGAACTAAAGAAAAGAGGTCATCAAGTAACTGTAATTAACGTTTTGGATGCTAAGGAAAAAGCAAAAAATGCAGGATTAGATTTTAAAGTTTATGCTGAACACACGTGTCCACTAGGATTTACTCCAGACTCTTTAGTCAAAATGGGTGAACTAAGTGGAATGGATGCATTTCGCTACACAATTGAGTTGTTTCAGCAAGGTGCAATTAGGATGATGAAAGAAGGGATTGATTCGGTTCGTAATGCTCATGTTGACTTGCTTTTGATTGACCAAGCCTCTTTTGGAGCTTCCAGTGTTGCAGAATATTTAGAGATTCCCTTCATTAGTGTCAGTTGCGCCCTTATGTTAAATCGTGACGAATCCGTTCCGCCTCTTAATTTCGGATGGACTTATTCGGATAGTCTTTGGGCTAGACTGCGTAACCAAATTGGCTATAAATTGCTAGATCGCCTAGTCAAACCAATTGTAGAAACTATTAACGAATATAGGCGGTCATGGAATCTCTCTCCTTTTATCCACGCTAATGATGCCTATTCTAAATTAGCTCAAATTTGTCAGCAGCCTGTAGAATTTGAGTTTCCTAGGCAGCAGTTACCAGATTGCTTCCATTTCACAGGATCTTTTCATAATCCCTTAAGTCGAGCACCTGTTGATTTCCCTTACGAAAAATTGAATGGAAAACCATTAATCTATGCTTCAATGGGAACTATTCAAAATCGATTGCTCAGTATTTTTAACCAAATCGCAGAAGCTTGTCAAGACTTGGATGCTCAACTAATTATTTCGTTGGGAGGGTCGGCTGAGCCTGACAGTTTACCTAACATTGTAGGAGAGCCGATAGTGGTCAAATATGCTCCACAGCTAGAGATTCTTCAAAAAGCTCAGCTTACTATTACTCATGCTGGACTAAATACGGTACTAGAATCATTGAGTTGTGGCGTGCCGATGGTTGCCATTCCAATCGCCAATGATCAACCAGGGGTAGCATCTCGAATTGCTTGGACGGAGACAGGTGTAGTTATTCCTGTGAAGAAATTAACCGTTCCCAAATTACGAAATGCTGTTCAAACAGTGTTTTCACAACCAAAATATCGAGATAATGCCAAAAAGATGCAATTGGCAATGCAAAAAGCTGGTGGAGTCAATCTAGCTGCTGATATTGTTGAAAAAGTCATTGCCACGGGTAAACCTGTAGCGCGAATTGGATAATGAAAAAGAGACGGCGCTTTGCTCCGTCTCTTTTTCATTATCCAGGGGGCCAAGTAAAGGAGCGATCGCCTAATACATGAATATGTAAATGGAAAACGGTTTGCCCTGCCTCTTCACCATTATTCGTAACTAAACGAAAACCTGTTAAGCCTTCTTGAGCAGCGACTTTACTAGCTACAAGTAGTAAATGTCCTAGCAATGCTTGGTCTTCAACAGTTGCTTCTGAAAGCTTGACAATCGGCTTTTTAGGAATGACGAGAAAATGTACTGGAGCTTGAGGGTTGACATCACGGAACGCAAGGGCAAGATCATCCTCATAGAGAATGCTTGCAGGAATTTCCCGCTTAATAATTTTGCTAAATATGGTTTCGCTCATTTTAAAAACCTCTAGTTTTTTATATTTACAACGCTTTGCGCTCAAACCCAAACCAAGAAATTTTTTGAAAGTGTTGCAAAGCAACACTTTCAAAATTGTGACGCAAAGCGCCGCAATAGCTACAGCTTATTTACAAATCATTCTTTGCTGAGCCTGTAAATACAAGAGTTGCGGGGCCAGTCATCAAAATGTGATCGCTTTCTTCTGACCACTGGATTTTGAGATTGCCTCCAGGGAGATTTACCGTACAGGTGCGATCGCAGAGATCATTTAAAACGCCAGCTACTACCGTCGCGCAAGCACCCGTCCCACATGCCAAAGTTGCCCCTGCGCCGCGTTCCCATACACGCATCTTTACATAGCCGCGATTAACTACTTCCACAAACTCGGTATTTGTGCGTTTTGGGAAGACAGGATGATGCTCAAAGAGAACGCCGACTTCCGCGAGAGGAATCGTATCGACATCATCAACAAAGGTCATACAGTGGGGATTACCCATGCTCACTGTCGTCACGTTCCAAGTCTTGCCGCCAACTTCAAGTGGAACATTAACAACCTTGTGATCGCTATCTCGTAAAGTTGTCGGGATCTCGGCAGCGGTCAAAAATGGCTTGCCCATGTCCACAGTCACCTGTCCATCTATATCCATTTGTGGCACGATCAAACCTGCACCAGTTTGAATCTGATACTTGTTGTCAGTAGTTGGAATATTCAAGTCCTGCATAAATTTAGCTAAGCAGCGAATTCCATTACCGCACATCTCTGGCTCAGAACCATCGGAGTTAAAAATCCGCATCCGATGCTCATCATTTGCCTCAGTCAGCAGAAAAATGACTCCATCTGCACCAATACCAAAATTGCGATCGCACCATTTGACAGCCTGCTCAGAGGTGAGAATTGGTTCGGCTTTGTGACGGTTATCGATCAGGATAAAATCGTTACCTAAGCCGTGATATTTACTAAATGCGATCGACATGGATTAATTCAATATATTTTTCGAATATTATATCGATCTCCATCGCCAAATAAACTACCTAAACCCGTAAAGTTAAGCCCCATATAACTTTACGGGTATTTATAGCTATAGCCACCTGTATCAGGACAAATCAAAACCCAAATAGTGTGAGGCGGCGCTTCGCGCCGCCTCACACTATTTGGGTGAGACTACTCATATCAGGGCGATCGCTTAGCTTAAAAACTTGCGAAATGAAAAATCATACTCAATAAATTGGCTATTTAGGTTATGATCGGTAACTGTCGCGAATTGTATTAAATTTTTAGACTTTTACCTCTACATCACCTGATAGAACCGCAATGGCTAAGAAAAGCATGATCGAGCGCGAAAAAAAGCGCGCTAAGTTAGTTGAAAAATATGCAACTAAGCTCGAAGCACTTAAAGAAAAGTTTGCCAGTCCTGAACTGACACAACAACAAAAAGTTGCTGTACACCGTGAAATCCAACAAATTCCTCGTAACGCCAATCCTACCCGTCACCGTAACCGTTGTTGGGCTACTGGTCGTCCTCGTGGCTATTACAAAGATTTCGGCTTATGCCGCAACGTTTTGCGTGAGATGGCTCACCAAGGCTTGTTACCAGGTGTAGTTAAATCTAGCTGGTAGTTTTTGAAAACAAAAAAAGCCGTCACCAAGTGGTGACGGCTTTTTTGTTCCTGTACTTTCTGAGAGGTTGAAACTTTGCAATTTCAATCTTTTCTTTGCATTAGCTCAATTGGCAATCCATCAGGATCAGCTACAAAAGCTACTTGATAAGTGCGATCGCCTATGGTCTGTTCCCGTAGCGGTAATAACAATTTGACTTTCCCTAGTTTATTAACGAGATCTTGCAAAAAATCTTCCAAGCTTTCGACATGAAACGATAGGTGATAGTACCCCACATAATGCTCATCACCAAAGGGATTGGGTGTATTCTTCGGCTCAGGAACTTGCATTAGTTCGAGATTAGTCCCTGCACCCTGCATCCAGCAAGCTAGCGTAATTCCTGCCGTAAAGCGCTCAGTTACCTCAAACCCTAACGCTTCATAAAAGGCGATCGCCTGAAAAATATCCGCAGTTTTAATCGAAGTATGGTGATGTTGCATAGTCTTTATTAAGCGTAAAAAAACGCAAGCACAAGCCTACACTTTTTTGGGTTTGAATAAAGAATCCTTGGTGACGCACCAGACAAAATGCGGTAGAGACAGCATTCTTCTCCAGCGCCAAGGCTCTTGATAGAGTCGATAAAGCCATTCTAGATTGTTATTGCTAAACCATTCAGGAGCGCGAGTTTTTAGCCCTGACCAAATATCAAAACTGCCCCCCACGCCGATCCACACAGCGTTAGGACAAAGATGACGGTATTTTTGAATCCATAGCTCTTGACGTGGTACTCCCAAACCTACAAGGATTAGATCGGGTTGAGCGCTTTGTAATTGTTCGCAGACTTGTTGTTCGAGCATGTCATCAAAATAACCGTGATGCATTCCTGCGATCGCAATATCCGTCCATTTTTGCTGCCAAATATCGACCACAGTATCCACAACATTTGGAGCGCCACCGATTAAAAAAACGCGCCATTGCTGTTCGGCGGCAACCTGTACTATCTGCTCCGATAGCTCAATTCCTGGACATCGGTTAATTTTTTGACCCTGCGATCGCAGATAAAGCACAATTCCTGAACCATCTGGTACAACTAACTCAGCCTGCTTAATTACATTTGCTAAATCAGGGTTTTTTCGAGCCTGCATGGTCATTTCTGCATTAATAGTGACTACATGCGTGCCTTGGCTAGCTTGTAGTCTTTGAGCTAGCCAATCACGATAATTTTCATGAATATGTACGGGCAGACCAAGCACACCAAACTGACGCAAGGGATTTTTTCTCCAGATATATATATCTACTATTTTTAATGGATATGATTAAGTTTTTATACTCAATATCCCCAACCTATTTCGCTATATTACCTAATTTTGAGCCTTATTTTATTGGCATCTGTTTTTGCTAAAGTTGCTAATCTAGGGGCTATCCACCCCATTCCTTCGTTTGCAAAAGCCCTTTAGATTTGGCGAAGCGTTATTAAGTAAAGTATTTCAAAAATCGGAATGTTGGGATTTGAACCCAAGACCCCCACTACCCCAAAGTGGTGCGCTACCAAGCTGCGCTACATCCCGTTGCGTTTTTGACGCTTTCCTATGATAACACGATGATTTGCAAATTTTGCTAGCGTTTAAAAAATATAGCGATCGCAATAAGTGAGATGTAAAGAACCTCGCTTATTGCGAATTTTATTTGCCCATATTGCGTTTTAGGCGATCAAGTTCTTCATCCATTTCCCAGCGCCGAAACGTTTCTTCTAGTTCATCATTAGGGTCACGAAAGGGTGGCGTATAAAGGTTATCCCAATTTAAAGGAGTACTAGTTGGCGATTTTGCCTTGGCAGTTTTGGCGGCTTCAGCGACTTTGGCTTGGACTTCCTTGCGCCGCTCTTGGATCTGCACTTGTAGTGTTTGGCTATCAGTTGCACGTTTTTTGACCAGTTCCATCTGCGCCCAAATTTGATTACCTTGTCGCAATAAAGCAGCTTCACGTTCTTTTGCGGCACTAGCTAGATCGGGGCGATCAAAGGATTCAGCTTTGACAGTGCGATCGTGCCAGACGCGAATTTCTTCAGCAATTTCCAGAATCCGATCTTGGAGTTTTTTCTCCTCCAGTTTCGAGCTAACGATTAGTTTCGCTATTTCTTCTTCTTGCTGACGCAACTTATCTTCGAGGATTTGCAACTCAATCTGTGGGTTATTGCGAATAAACTCCTCTAGGCGGGTCTCTAAAAAGCGAGATATATCCTCTATTAACCCCATATACTTTCCTCAGATGTTTTAATCGCTTTCCAGAAAAATTGTAACTCAAGATCAACATTGGCATTGACACCAAACCGAAAAGAGAGTGGCGGTGCAAAGCGCCGCCACTCTCTTTTCGGTTTGGTTAAAACTTTTGACCAACAAATATAGTTTTAGTTTCCTTACCACGTTTGAGGATGATCTCTTGCTGACTAACGCGCGATAAAATCCAACCTGTATTATTGATCGCCTTGCCTAGTCCGATGGACTGCACAGAGCCATTGATATCAAGCATGGCAGTAGAGCGATCGCCTAAATCCAGTACACCAATCAATGTATACGATGATGCAGGTGCAGCAGCAACTGGAGGAGATACCGCCGCAGTATTTGGTTTTGCTGTAGTTGCTGAGTTAGAGACATCAACCGAGTTATTTGCGGTGACAGGTGGCAAGGCAAGGGGAGATGGGGCATTACCACTATTGCTTAAAGCTGGTGGTTGATATACAGGCACATACATCGGTTGTTGGATGCCATTAGCAAAAGGATTATTTGCGCCAACGGGTAGGGGCATATTGCCAACTAGGGGCGCAGCCATGAGCGGAAGGTTGCTACTGATATTGTTGGAATTAGTAGCGATCGCGCGATTTTTATCTGCTACTTCCGATAACATCCGCTTAATTTCTTCGCCAAAGGATTTGTTGGCAGCGGTATCTTTTGATGAAACCTGAGCAACAGTGACTGATTGGCGACCCAGCCAGATTCCATGATTAATCGTCCACATTACGGCGGCAATTAAGGCTGAGCTACAAGCAAAAACTAGCAGGAGACGATCAAGCAGATTATATTTTGGAGCTACTGGTTCGGTTGGTATCGGTGGAAGGTTACTAGTCGGTTCTGGATTCCGCATGATGTAGGGTTGAATCCAGAGGACATCTTGTTTGGAGATGGGCGGTAAGGCAATATCAGCAACGTTAAGTTTGGTAATGCTAACGGTATCTTTTGAGGTTGACATCTCTTTTTCGGAGGTGTCAATTTTGGAAATAGCAACTATGTCTGAGCTTGAGGAGTTTACAGATGCATAGGGGGCTGATGATTTGCTTTGTTTGGTTTGTGGATTTTTTGACCTAAGCGATCGCTGCTTAGCATAATCGACATGGAGCGTGGATTCGACATCTCCAAATAGATCGTCCATTAAGTTATCAACGTTGTCTGTATAAGCATCAACGTCTTGAGTTACATAAAACTGGTTTTTATTATCTGTATTTTGCATCATATGCCGATCCTATTCACTCCATAAGCCATGCACATTTGGTAATACCCAAAATTGTGCTGTTTTTACCGCTATCTTAGCCAAATCACAATGCTTTAAATTTGTCTCAGTACAAATAAGAAAAAATAATACTGGTAAGTGATACCACAAATTGCCTCTAAGCGCCACAAATTTACACGAGATTTCGCAAATCTTTAAGGCAAAAAGGAAAAAGGACACAATGTGTCCTTTTTCCTTTTTGCCTTAAAGATTGATGGCAGCGCTTTGCGCCGCA
>NZ_NDHW01000088.1 GCF_002251945.1 Pseudanabaena sp. SR411 | reverse complement strand
TTTAATATCAAAGTCCGTTCTTTCACTCTGAGTAACTTTACCCTTGAAGATGTGAGGAATCTCTATTACCAACATACGGAAGCCACAGGACAGATATTTACACCAGAAGCAGTTGATTTAGCCTTTCATTTGACGCAGGGACAACCTTGGTTGGTGAATGCGATCGCTAAGGAAATTGTGGAATATATTACGAAAGATCCWKCTATTCCCATTACTCCTGAGTTAGTGAATCAAGCGAAGGAAATACTGATTAAGAGACAGGATACGCATCTGGATAGTCTTGCAGAAAGATTAAGAGAAGATCGAGTCAGAGCAGTGATTCAGCCTATTTTGGCTGGGCAGGAACTGCCAGATGTGCCACAGGATGATATTCGCTACGTYTTAGATTTRGGRCTTTGTACTAACGAAAATGGTTTGGCGATCGCTAATCCTATTTATCAGGAAGTGCTTCCTAGAGTGCTTGCCTATGTAACTACTGCTTCTATTGGKTATCTTCAACCAATCTGGCTTAGTGAGCAAGGTGAATTTYTGCCCGATCGCTTGTTGGAAGCGTTCTTATTATTCTGGCGGCAGCATGGAGAGCCTTTATTTGACAGTACACCCTATCCAGAGATTGCGCCTCATATTGTACTGATGGCATTTTTGCACCGTGTTGTTAATGGTGGTGGCTCATTGGAGAGGGAATATGCCATTGGTTCGGGAAGAATGGATATCTGTTTGCGCTATGGTAAGGTAACTTTGGCGATGGAGTTGAAGGTATGGGCTGATAAAAGACCTGATCCGCTTAAGGAAGGATTGCCACAGTTGGATAAATATTTATCAGGGTTGAGTTTGGATACAGGTTGGTTAGTGATCTTCGATCGCCGTAAAGGTTTGCCGCCGCTAAGCGATCGGACGACTACTGAAAATGTCGTCAGCCCCTCAGGTCGGGAAATCATTGTGATTCGAGGCTAAAGACTGCTTGATATGTCAATACCAGAGCCAATTTTATTTGTTTACGGTGAACCGCCCAAAGTGATTGCTACTACAGACTTACGCCAAGCAAGGGTTGATGAATTTTTAGCCTCAAGGTCTTTGCAGCAGAAGAGTCGTCAGGCTTATCAAGCAGATTTACGGATATTTATGGATTGGTGCGATCTGGCTTGGGTGGATGTAAGTCGGCGCAAAGTGACGCAGTTTAAAACTTTTTTGCTGAAGGAGCGTGAGTTGGCGTTGAGTTCGGTGAATCGGGTGCTGCGGACTCTGAAATCGTTTTATCGATGGATGTTGCTGTCAGAATATGTAGTTGCCGATCCGACGATTGGCATTCAGCAGGAGCGATTGCCCGATCCTGTGGCTAGGGATTTGGAGGACGAAGAGGTGTTGCGGATTTATGAGGCTATCTCGTTAGGTAAAGTGAGGTTGCGCGATCGGGCTTTGTTTTCGATTTTGTTGCATGGCTTAAGAGCAGAGGAGGTTTGTCGTCTCAATATTGAGGATTATGTGAATAGGGAATTGGTGATTAAAGAAGCGAAGTGGGATAGTAAGGGGGAAGTACCTTTGACGAAGTTGGGTATTCAGGATTTGGATGCTTATTTGGATTGGAGGAGGTCGCAAGAGGTCGAGTTATTGCCTGATAGTCCTTTGTTTGTTTCTTGTTCTAATCGTAGTCAGGGTAAGCGGTTGACCTATTGGGGGATTCGGCATGTGATGGATGATTTGGCGGAGAAGACTGGGATTGATTTGCATTCGCATCGGGGTAGGCATACGTTTGCGACGAATTTGATTGTGAAGTATGAGTTAGATCCTTCTTTGGCGATGGAGTTGACGAGACACCGGGATGTCAGGAGTTTTAGGCGTTATACCAACCGCAAGAATAAGATTGCGGCGAAACGCGCATTTCTGAAAGCGGTGGAAAAATGTGGCTAAAATGGAATAGCTGTGATTGCCTCGTAATTGATATAATAAGCATAATAAGCTCAAAAAATATTTATATACATTTACTAGGGAATAAGCTAGTATTCTGGAGTAAAGCATACGCGATGTGTAACTAAAAGTCTGAAAGCCCTGATTTCTGGTACTGCACTGATAAGCAGTTTACATTTCAGGTAGCTCAAACAACATAAGCGTAATAGCTCAAAAATAGTTGCACATCGCGTAAAGCATTTTATGTAAAAAATTTCAAATCATGAAAAAATTTGGTGTCTTTGCATTGTTTGCATCTATGAAGCATTTTTCCGATCGCTGCCTATGCCGAAGCACCATATATGCCATGTCGATGGCGGAGTACAGATTTAATTTCGACTTAATGCTTATGGAAAGCTGAGAAAATATTGAGGCAAGCGGGGTTTACGAGAGAGTTATTCCCATCCACGACTCAAGGCTCTGTAATTGGAATGAATGATGAATATACGGGATTGATTTAAAGTTCTGAAGAAAGAAGGGCTGTGTTTTTGTGATTTCTAGACCGAATGATCGCAGGGCTACAACTATAGACCAGAATACAGAATCAGTGGTAGTTGGTTGTTATGAGAGGGTAGAGTAGTGATACTGGGTGTTTTCTTGTCTTGGTTTAGTAGATTGTTCCGTAAACAGAGTGTTAAAAATTTCACTCAAAAAATAGGTAGAACTATTGGGGCTGTATTAACTAGATTACTAGGAAGTAGTAGTCAATTTAACGGTAATCTGCTTCAAAAAGCATTTCCTTATCTTTTGATTACTACTCCTAAGCCTCTCAACAACACGGAAAAATTTAAAAAGAAAGCACTAATCCCTAATCCTCATAAATTACGAGGGGTTTTAAATCCTAATTATCAAAATGCTGATACTACAGTTTATAGTTATGTTTTGGGAAGAAGTGATACCATTACTATATCTATAGAGAAAGGGAACATATATCTTGAAGGGGCTGCTCAGAAAAATGGGATTTGGAGAAAGCGATGGTTAGTTTTACCAGAAGCTTTGAACAATAAGACAACCCGACTTAAGCATAGAGATACTTTTTTTATCGGAAGTCCTTATTCGCGTCGTGCTGTAAAGATTGAGTTGCGAGATCCTCCTTTGCCAATCTTACAACCTTTTTTCTGGATATGGGAAGTTCCAATCCGTAGAGTTGTACTGCCATTGTTAGGTGTCTTAACTATTACTGCTTTAGCTCTATTGGCAATGTATTGGGCTGTTATTCCTGGGGAAATCTTGCCTAATGCTAGTTTACCAACAGTTGTTTATGCAAGGGATCGACAAACGCATTTGCAGCGTTTTAAAGAAGCTCAACCGTTTATAGGTAAAGTCTCGAAAGAACAACCATTTTGTGAGTCGTATCAAAAGGAAATTGATCAGTTATTAGGTTTTCCATCCGTCGTGTCAAAATCCGTGATTGCCTCCGAGGATAAGAGATTTTGTTCTCATATTGGGGTTGATTTTTTGGGTATGGGACGTGCTTTGCTTAAATTCGGTTCTCAAGGGGCTAGCACAATCACACAGCAAGTGGCAAAAACCATTTTTCCTGATTTTGTAGGACTAGAACCTCCACTTAAGAAAGACGAGAACTTACTAGATAAGTTGATTAAATGGAGAGATTTATTGTCTAGAAAGGCTAGAGAAATGGCAGTAGCTATTAAAATGGAGCGCTTTCATTCTAAAGATGAAATTTTACTAACTTATATCAATAAGGTTTTCTTAGGTCGGAATAATCGTGGTTTTGTTGAGGCGGCAAGGGATTATTTTAAAGATGTCAAATCTGAACAGGATATTTCTCTTGATCAGGCTGCTACCCTAGTTGCGATGATCCCTGCACCAAATTATTTTGATCCTTGTGAAAACCGCTCTAGGTTTGGAGCCCTAAATAAGTATCGTGATGATTTAATTAATGATATGCAGAAGCAGAAGTTGGTTAATTCGGAGCAGGCTGAGAGGGGCAAGACATTTGTGCAAAATTTATTTGATCTCGATAAGTGCGAACTAAGAACTGAGACGAGTTATTTGCCACGTATTTATGATAGTGAAATTTATAATGAGTTATCAAGGTTGTCTCGGAGTACAGTTGAGGAAGACGGCTTAATTGTGGAGACAACATTAGATAGTCAGAAACAGAAAAAAGCCAAGGAGTCTTTGGGAAAAACGATCGCCGAATTGAAAAGTAGTCAAAAAGGCGTATCACAGGGGGCTATGGTATCGATCAATGCTAGTACTGGGGAGATTTTAGCTTTGGTGAGTGCGATCGAACCTCAAGAGTATTGCCGCAAGGAGATAAATCCTAAGACCAAGGAGGAGGAAGAGATTTTTTGTGATTATGCTGCGGTTGAAGAGTTAAAACCAGGATCTACTTATAAAGTATTTGGTTATGCTGCAAATTTGAAAAATAATCCAGAAAATTTACAAAAACAGTATGATTGTAAACAGTTAAAAGAATTTGACTTTAAGACTGTTAAGGATCTGGACTGCCAGCCAGAATCTAAAAAGATGGATATGCAGACTGCTATGGCAGTATCTAGTAACTTAGTGGCGATCAAGGTTGCTGATGAGGCAGGGCTTGATAAGGTGATTGATTTAGTGAAGCAGTTGGGTGTGTCTTCTTTGAATCGACAAATAAATGATCGCAGTTTTCCTTATAAACCTGAGTTAAGACTGATTTTGGGAGAAAGTGGGACAAAACTTTTGGAGCTAACGAGTGCTTATGGGGTACTTGCTAATAAGGGTATATATAATGAGCCACATGTAATTAGCAGTATTTATAAGATTACGAATGGTTGTGATTTTAAAAGTAGTAATTATGCAAATAATTCACAGTGCTTTCGGCGTTATACGACGAACGGCGATCGCCCAAATGGTTTGGACTCAGTTTATAAGCCTAGGCTAGTTTTAGAGGCTTCGGTTGCGGACAAGGTGACGCAGTTGATGCGCGGTGTTGTTAGTCGGGAGGATGGTACTGCTTTTGGGGAGATTACTGTGCGAAATGCGGTTGGTAAAACGGGGACGAGTGAATGTTATGACGATCTTTGGTTTATTGGTTATGTGCCTAATGATCCCAACCATTTAGTTACTGGTGTTTGGCTAGGTAATCCTGACCATAAGCGGAATGCTAATTTAACTAAGGATGGGAGTTGTGTGAAGCCTATTTTGACAAGAAGTTCTGATGCGGCGAGGGTTTGGAATGAATATATGAAGTCTTTGGAGTATCTGGAGTAGTACATAATTTTTTTAGACTGGTATTTATGCAATAATCATCAAATACTCTGGTGAGGTGGGATGGGTATTATTTTTATTGGCGATCGCTCAGTTGGGAAGTCAACTTTGGCGCTAAATCTCGCTAGTCCGATGTCAGAGAGAGTCATAATTACAAATGCTACAGATGATGACATAGCAATGTTATCTAACGGGACGAAACTTTTACCTACAGAGATAGATGGCATAAAAAAGCCGAAGACGTTGGAGATGAGTGTCAGGCTGCTTGCTCCTGTAAAGCTGCAAGTTCAGTTAGTTGATACAGCTGGTGAAATCAATCGCATCGAATGGCAACAAAATCCCAATAATACTGAAGCGTGGCGAGATTTCAAGAAAATTGCCCAGCTAAGTAAGGCTGTAGTTGTAGTTTTACCGCCCTATCGTGAAATTGGTAATCGCATTACTGATCCGCAAACAATTCAAGATCACAATATTCCGACACAGACTCAATGGTCTAATCGTTTTGATCGGTGGGTTAATTTTTTTCTAAATTATTGCCCCAATGTTGATCATGTGGTGTTGTGCATTAATAAGGCAGATTTATTTTGCGATCTAGAGTCTGAAGCCAAAAAATTAGCTTATAAACCCAATGGTTTGACAATGGACTGGGTAGATCGTCATAATTACATAACTAATAAATATTTCAGTCCAATTATGCCCGCGATCGCAAATATTAACCGCAATCGCAGGGGGTTATTAGTTAGATGTTTTATTACGAGTATCAATAATCGCACTCTATTAGAACTTCCTTGGCTTCATCTGGCTTCTTATTTAATATAACCAAAACAGCTTATGCAGACGGTTGGATCTAACTTTTTTAAGCCCAAAGTTACCGAACATACCGGGACAATTACGATCATTGGTCCACGCAGTTCTGGTAAGACTACCTATCTCGCTGGCTTGGCTTATTTCCCGCAAAAATCTCTAGAAGAAAACAAAAATAACCCCAAATACGAAGTTAGAGTTGGTGACAGCAAAGATGCGCTGAATCTTGTGCGTGATGCTAAAAATATTTTGTTTAATGGGGGCGGCTTTAAACCTACAGTACTTGATTTCAAAGAAGCAAAAGAAAGACCAAAATCTTACGATTTTACGATTAATATCAATCATCCCCAAAAAGAAACCATTAGCCTACAAACCACAGACTTCCCTGGGGAGGGGTTAGAGAAAATTACTGATAAAACTTCAGAATATCGCGAATATTTGGAAGAGAGATTAACAGAAAAAGATTCTAGTTTCTTGATTTTATTGTCTAACTGGGAGGATGACAATGAAATTAGCGAAACCATCCAAGTTTTTAAAGACATCATTAGTTTTAAGGTTGCTCAAGAGGATTGGCAAAATCTTAGGTTTGCGGTTGCGATGAATAAATGTGAACGTGGCGAACTATGGCCAAGCCGAATCGAGCCTGAGATGGATCTATTCCATCAATATCTTCCCAATACTACCTATGAGTTGTATCAATTAATAAAGCAGTTTGGTATTCCAAAAGAAAACCTGAAGTTTTTTGCGATGTCAACGTTTGGGGTAATCCGAGATGATGATCCACGTCCAAATCGTAAGGATGAGATCAAAATAGCTAGAACCGCATCTGATGATGAGGTAAGAGTCTCAACATTAAAAGAGCCTAAGCTTTGGAAACCCTATGGCATGATTTCGCCGCTCTATTGGCTGGCTACAAAAAAGAGGCTATCACCAGATGTTTAGTTGGTTACGCAGAAAGATTATTAATTTTTTTGATTGGGTATTTAGTCTTGGCAGACCAAATTCTCAGGGTCGCCCTCAATCTCAATCCCCATATCAAAATCAGTCTGGTTCTAATTCTAATTCATTATCCGAACCAAATGCTCTTCCATCTATTTCCAATACTATTCGCATTATCGGCGATCGCGCTTGCGGGAAAACCACATACCTAGCCGCTTTGATTCGGAATCCTAATCCCGATCTTTACAATAATCCAATTGAGAAAATCGTTCCCAAATCTGGAGCTAGTGAGAGATTGGAAAACCAAGCAACAGGTATTTTAGAAGAGGGAAATATCTTTACCCCTAATGATATTTTAGGGGCAGATGAGGCAGCATTAGATATTCCAAATATTGGCTTTTCCATTACTTTAAAAGACAAAAGATCTCGATTGTTACAGTTGGAGATATTTTGTAGAGACTATTCAGGAGAGATATTTGGGGATATAAATGTAATGGAAGAACAAACATTAAAATCCTATATTGAAGATTGTGCTGATCCTGATGTACAAGGACTTATGATTTTGTTGGATGCCACTAAACATAGGCAGGATTCTGTCTATGAGATTAGTATAAGAGCTTTTATAAGGCGTTTGTTGGTTAGTAGAGTTGACGGCTGGAAGGGTAAAATTGCTGTTACCCTAACAAAATGTGAAACTCTACAGATATACAGTAAACGCAAGGAGCTAAAAAGTAGTAAGGCTTTGGTAGAGAAATATTTTCCCAAGACCTTACAATCCATGAGAAATAATCTAACCCCTGATATTGAGGTTGAATATTTCTCGTTATCGGCTTTTGGTATGATGGGACCCGAAGGAGTAAAACAACCCAATGTAGAATATGTCAAAGATATTACAGACCCAACGCTGCAATATGCTCGTCTAAAAAACAAGAATGTATGGCGACCCTTTGGATTATTTGCTCCGCTATATTGGCTATGCACTGGCGATCGACACCCTAATTTGGATTAGTTACTATGGCTAACAATACACGCACAATCTATGAATTTAGTACCAGCATTGGCATCAAAATCTTAAGTGATGGCAGATGGACGTCAACGGGGTTTCAAAGTGGTTGGAAAAACAATACTTTTGACAGTAGTCAAGCTAGTACAATTCCAGAACCAGTGCGCCAAGCGATCGCAAACAAAGAATTTAAACTTGCAGAAAGCGATCGCAGTCCATTTGCTGTAATCGGACGATTTGTGAAACGGCAAGGATGTAAAACTTGGGCGGTGGTAGCTTTTGTGATTCTGGGGATAGATAATGAAGGTCGCGATGTACCTGTATATCGCTATTTTTGTTGTGAGGCAGAGAATGATGAATCTGCTTTGGAAAGCATAGAGCAGATCCTTTATAGAGCATTATCCTATTCACAGGATAATGGTGAATTGCCATTTTTCAATCCGCACAAATTCATTGAACTAGCAAAATGTAATCCTGTAGACGAAAAAGGAATTGAATCTAGTATTACTTTGAGTGAAGAACAAAAGCTACTTATCAGAACCGATATAGAGCGTAAAAACTTAGTATTACCAAAAGGTTTTATCGAAAATTCTATGGCTGCTGGTAATGCTTATACATTGATCAAGTTAAACAGGTTTGCTTGGGAGAGAGCTTTAGCAACTAGACAAGTAGAAATCAGTCAAGGCACACTTATAGATAATTTTGCATGGGCGTATAATGTCGAATCACTAGAGCGCCAAAATGGTTTTGTGGTTATTCAGACAGCCTATGGAAGTCTCAGACAAATACGTGGTAGTAGTTCCGATATATTTGTTTCAGGGGTGAATGAGCAGGGATTGAAAGCTGCTATTAAGGCAATTACGGAGCCACAACAATTTAAAGTGGAAAAGGTTATTGAACTTTCCACTATTTTGCAGGATAAAAAGCTAAGAGATGTTCAGTTTCTAAGTAGAATTTTTGAAGATTTAGCTGGGCGTGGTGTTTTGCCTAATACCAGTCATCCTACTACAATTAAGCTGTTTGTACTCAGAGTTTTCTTGACATCTAGTGCAACGTTCAATACTTTCCTGAAATGGTTTAACCAGCAAGATCCACAGGGTAAATTAGTAAATATTTACAAGAAATTTGAGCAAGATTTCTTTAATACTATCGATGCTTATCCTAGTGACTGTGCCACGTTGAAGGAGATGGTGAGTGAGGAAGTATGCCAAGCAGTTTTAGAGTCTCTACTTGTCAAACGAGACATATCACCTGAAAGCTTGTATGTGCTAATGCAGAATAGTCGTTGGATTAAGAAACAGAATCTGTTAGAATCCATTAGAACGGGAATTACAGAAGTAGATAGTGCTATCGCTGCAAAGACGGCATTCTCAGGTGCAGATATCTGGAAACCACTTGAGCGATTTATCGAAAAAGTTCAGCGATCAAAAGTGTCGTCAGGTACTTCTACACAAAGAATTAAAGCTAACTCTGAATTGCCAAAATGGTTGAGGACTATATTGCCAGAGTTTATTAGCAGTCATTTGGGCGATCGCTGGCGAGACATTAATGCCAGCCAGAAAAAACGAGCAGAAGCAAGAGAGCAGGAGAATAGACTCGTTAAAGCGGAAGCTTATTATATCCCTCTAGCTGAGTTACTGAGAATGCTTAGCCCAAATACCGATGAGCATCTTTACTTTGATTGCATTTCTAATGCACAGCAAAAACTGCCTTTAGCTTATTCTGCGATCGGCGATGCTGACAATACAGGAAAAAAACGATTCAACTTAACTATTGGTAAGCCAACTTCTATCGATAATATCGAGAACAAACTTGTAGGACAACAGATATCATTTTTCTTGATAGCCTTCATCTCGGTTATTATAGTTCCTCTTTTGTATTTGATTGTTAGCATAATTTTATGGGGTGGGGGAGGTTTGTGGAAATTGATTGGATATATCATTAATGGAGTTATATATAGGCTTAAACAATTTTGGGAATGGATAATAGGGATTACCCCTGATGATGCTTTGAAGAATTCTATCAGGCAAAAAATCACAACACTACTCGACGTTAATTACGCAAACACAGCCGATTCAAAAAAAATAGTTTTGGATTGTATTGAAGGAATAGGGAGACTTTTGTTTATAAAGAAAAATGAATCAGAACAGATTTGCTTAGAATTCACTAAAAGTATATTGGAAGAACTAGAATCTAAACTCAAAAGAAATTCAAGTTCGCAAGTCTTGGTAGAAAGACTAAAGTTCTTTAGAGTATATTTTCTTTCAACTGATCATGATGAAATTAATCAATACTTAGAATGGCTAAAGAAATTAAAAGGATATAAAAGAGATAGAGTATTGAATTTTCAAAATGAGTTCAAAAAAATTCTTGATAACATCAAAACAGATAATAAAGACAATCAAGACACAAAAGACTATGTTGAGCCATTCGTTACAGATGTTATCAATTTTATTCTCAGTAGAGTGATTGATGACAAAGAAAATTCAACATCTTATAAATATATAATTGATTGGATCGTTCATCATAGAAGTTTTGTTTTCTCTCGAAATTTAGTTGGCTATGTAATTAAAGACCTAGGACAATTTACTCGTACTGAGTCTAATGAATCAGATATGAGCTTTTGGTGTAGTTATAATTTCTGGGACAAATTAAAAGAGAATTGGGATAACTTTCGTAAAACAAATGAGAGGAAAACTGCTCCAGAATATCAAAATCTCGTAAAGTTCTTTGACGCACTAAATCAAGAATTAAGCAAAACACCTTACGAGCAAGAATGTAATCTCGCCTTAGGTTTGTCTGCATATTTCTCGCAGATTTCCAATGGTTATGTTTCAGAAGATGTTTTGCAAAAAGTTGGTCAGGAAGAAGTATATGGATTAAAGTTAACTTTAAAACAATCAGACGATGATAATCCTCCCGCCAATACTCAACGCTCTAGCACTAAACGTAATCAGTCTAATTCAAATAAAGACAAAGATTATATTGGATTAGTGGTGCTTGGAATTATATTCTTATTAAGTCTTTTGGTGCTGGTAGTTGTAAATCACCTTAACAATGCTCCAAAAGATTTGAGCAATCAACCTCAAACAGCTACTTATTCAAATACAGGTGGCGATAATATTTCTCCATCTCCATATCCAAGCTTCGAAAGCAACCAAACTAAATCTAAATTAACTTGCAAGGCTAGTATCAATGGTGAAGATATCGACCTAGAAATCTCTAATATATCTACATCGACCAAAGAAATTTATTCCTCCATGTATGCAGTAAAAGAACAAAAAAAACAAGACTTGATACAATACAAGTCACTAACACAACCTACTAATAATAAATCAGAGTCAACTATTAAAAATATGGACGGGGAAGGGGCATTTTTATCTAAGACAAAGTACTACATTGTTGCATCTACCCAAAAACTGAACGAATATAAAAAAACAGATGATTTGAAAAAGGATATTGGACGTTTTAAACCAAATCAAGCTGTCGAAGATCCTTGCTATGTGACCATTACTACCCAATAGTTAATTAATATGAGAACTTGGATATTTATACTTGCCAGCATCACCTTCGCCATAACAGGTTGGAACTTTGGACAACTTCTCCTCACTGAATTTGGGTTGCGAAACCTAGGATGGCAAAACGAAATAGTAATGATTCCATCTGTAGCCCTATGGCTATCATCAGGAATCGTCCTTACCGAAATTTTTGTCAGCAGCCCCACCCGCCCCAAACGGAACCTACAAGTTGCCATCATCCCGATCGCAGTTGCCATAGTCCTCAGCTTGACCTTCGGCTTAGTTAGTAGCGGTATTTACACCTTTCTTGACGATCCTAATCTAGGGCGAAAGCTATTTAAACTGAACCCTGCTGACATCAGAAGATATAACTGGATATTATTGGGACTGACTGTCGCCATATCCGAATCATTAGCATGGTGGTGGCGTAGCCTCGAAGCCAAAGACTCAGCGAGGTTTTGGAAAAGACTCCTAATCAGCATCATCGCAAGCATTATTGCAGGATGGCTTGCTAGCAATGCCTTCGAGTATCTCCGCAGCCTCAACATCATGGATAGTTATAAAAAACTAGAAGACCCCATAGGTTTAATGCTATTAGGAATATTTCTAGGATTAGCATTTGGCTTATCCACATCGCCCAGTTACATGGCAGCCCTACGAGCAGGCGCAGGTTTTGAATTTGAATGCATACCAGATCCTGCAAGTTCTTCTGAAGGTAGAAATACTCAAAAGCCAATGAAAATTCTCGATCCAAAGGGTTATATCCAAGGACTCAGATTTATTGGCAATTTCCCTCCAGATGAAGGCATCACCGAAGGTATGTCAATTCAATTGCCAAATACCAATATTCTCCAAAAAATACTCAAAATATTAAGTGGTAATGCCAAAGGCGTTGTCATTGGTTCCGACGAAAATCCCGATGGTAATATCCGCTTAGCGAATGTGCCATTCAAACTAGCAGAAGTCAGAATCGGTCAGAGAGAAACATGGCTACATCCCGAAAAAGGCGTTAACAATCAAATCCTTGTTGATGGTACTGGCTTATCTCGTTCCACGCCCGTAAGATTAAAACACAATACAATCCTGACATTTTATTGCAATGACGAAATCAACTTTTACCGCTTTGTCTACTACAATCGCTTCCTCGATCCACTCTCTTAGCCTTGCCCTGATTTTGTCTAGCACTGTCAGTTACTCCGCCCATGCCGAAGGCGAAGAATCTGTATGTGTTGATGCGAATGGACAGAGACAAGCTTGTATTCAAATAGTCGGTAAACCTAAACGGCTCACTCAATGTCAGGAGGAAGAAGCTAGAAAAAATGCTCCAGAATGTCAGGGTATGAGCGCCAACAGTGAAAGATATGAGCTTTCCATCAGGGCAACTCAAGCCGATGGTCAAATAATTAACAACCTCGAACAATCAAATCTAGCTATTAAGATCAATGGCAAATCGATCAAGCCATCGATTACGACAGCCAATGTAACTGCACCGCTCAGAGTAGTTGTATTACTGGACTATAGCGGTAGTATGGAAGCCCTTGACGCAAAAGATAATCGAAAATTGGTGGGGGCAGTCAATGGAATTAAAAGTTTCATCCAAAAACTGCAAAAAAATCCCGATGTAAAACTTGCAGTCATGCCATTTGCTGCTGTACCTAACAAAAAAGCCTGTAGATCTTTTCCGATTACAGACAAAATGTTGTTTGCTGAGAATCCTAAAAATCAGGAACTGCTCAATCTTAATAACTTTTATGCCCCTAACGCCGCCGTATTAAGTACCTATCTAGAGACATTAGGAAATGTTGACAACCTTTGTCTGGATACTTCGACAAATTTGTATGATGCTCTCGCTCTATCCTTAGAATTTTTGGGTGATCGCACCAACAAGGAATTTTATCCCCCAATTCCTCAAGATCCTAAAAGCTCCCAAGGTGCAGAAATTCAACAGCCCAACCTTTTTATTGTGATGCTCTCCGATGGATTTAACACGGTTCCCTTTGAGAAATCACAGCCAGATGTTTGCAGTTCCGCCCACAGGGACAAATTTACAAAGGAATATCTCAAGAATCCTAAATATTCTGGAATTAAGATATTTACTCTCGGTTACGGTAAAACACCAAACCAACTACAGGCTCAGTATAGGCTGACAGAACCTGCTGCTTGTAAACATACATCCGATAAAGGTACTTCCAAAAATCCAGTTCCTGCAAGAGAATTTCTCGATGAGAATACTTTAAAGGCGATCGCTACTGCAACGGGGGGCTTTTCAGATATGAGTGGCGATGCTGAAAAACTCGCCGAAATCTTTACCAAGATCCGTAATGCGATCGGTGGGGAATATAAACTTACTTATACTTTAGATAAGGCAGAACGGGCTGAAGCTTATGAAATATCTGTCTCAGCCTTATTTGAAGGCAAAACTTTAACAGATACTAAAAAAGATACAATCGGTACATTTGCCTTTGAAATTCTACCCTTAGGCGACAGGCTAAAGCTTTGGGGGAATGTATTGTTACTCGCTGGAATATTCGGCGGGATTCCATTTTATTTCTGGGCTAAGAGTTTGAGGAAAAAAGGCTAATGGTAAAGCAATTAAGACTTTTGCAGGTAATCGTAAGCATTGGCTTGTTAATCGGAGGATGTAACAGTACCAGCAGTGCTGCTAATGGCGGTTGTAATGATGTAAATTTAAATTCACTTCCAAGCCCTGTAATTTCAACAAAGGCTGAGAGTCAAGATCCTAATATTATCACTAATCTTCAGCCAAATAAACCTCAATCCTATACATTTTCTGTTAGTCCACAGACAGGAAGAAATCTGCAATATTCTATTGTGATGGATAGTAAGTTAAAACAATTGCCAAATATTTGCGTGTTTGTGCGATCGCCAAGCAAAGACATCTTAAAAGATTCTCAGCTTGCAGCCTTACCTGAAAATGGCATTTACATTATAGAAATACATACCTTATCGCCTGTAGTTAGTAATCCAACCTTGTTCTTTACTTTGGGCGCTAAGGAATCGCCGATTCCCTATAGATTAGAAATCGAGGCTCTAAATCGTTTTGAAGAAACCCAAAAAGCCTTAAAACTCCTTTCCACTAAGATTCAAGAATCAGCGATGGAGAGGAGAAATAATCCGAGTGCAAATCAGGAAAATAAACCAGAGCAAGACTCTTACTATGAGAAACTCAGCAAAGATGAAAAGTTTATATTTGAGAACCTGGGTAAGGTGCTAGATATATCAGATATATCCCGTTTGATCGTTGATGCTAAATATGTAGGTGATAATCGCCGAAAACTAATCGCAGTAATTTACTCATATCAGGCGCGCACACCATTTCTATACAGAAAAGGGGGCAATTATTCAGATACTGTAATTAATGGCATTCTCAATCCAGAAACAGCAGAAGCAATCACTATAGACGTTTTAGACTCCAATTATAACCGTGATATTTCACTTCGTCCACTTTCGGAAATATTGATAAAAAATCAAGCTAATTCAAAGGAAATAGCGGAATCTCTTGTAAAAAGGTATTTTCAAAATATTCGCGATCGCTTGTGTCAAGATAACTGGAATATGCTTACAGAAGAAACTCAGCAAAGGTATAAAAATCAAGAAATTGAATATCTTAAAAAATGCATCAGAGGGATTAAAAAAATGCCCAATGTAGAAGCAAATGAAATTATTGTGGATCAAACGATAACTATTTCCGTTGAGGTTGAATGGAATCAGACCGATAAAAAGCAAAATATTAAATTTTGTCTACCAAGTTCCAGCAAACTCAAGCCCGATTCCAAACTTACGATTATTTCTCATAACTCCTCATGCAAATCCTAGTAATGGATTGGATAGTAGTGTTACCCATCTGAATTTAAAGCTACTGCAACAACTAGCCACCAAACAAGCTGCTAATCTTAGCGAAAATCTCTTCGCAGTCTGAAAGGAAATTTGTATAACGATACACCATGCCTTTGATAACATAGAAGGCATTTTCAAATAAACTCTTCTTCTCAGGAGTCTGAGGCTCTTGACATGACTGGGCAATACGTGCAAGTTGCTCTAAAGTCTTATCTTTTACGACTTGAGGAAGATCAGCGCTGCTATTGATTTTACCTTTAAGATCTTCAAGTAATTCTCTAATACCTTTTTCATTGGGATCAGAGGATTTAGGTAAAGCGTTGATAATATTTGTAACATCACCTAGGATAGTTCCTGTGTTAAGAGTACCTGTCACAGAACCCTGAATACTGACACTAGTTGAGCCAGTCTGTGCTTGAGATTGATTAGTATCTGTAGTCATGGTAGGAGTGACACTAACTGTAACTGTAGTTGGATTAATTGAAAATGATACACCACTTAGGTCTATTAGGCTACTAGGTCTTATTTGCTTAATAGCATTAAATAGTGATATGCCCCATTTAGATACTGACACCCAATGACCCTGTTTAGGTGAGCAATGAACAGTAGAAACTTTGTCTAGGTCTTTATTAGTGTTGTTTAATGTCTCTGAATCTTCATTTTGTTCAACAGCTTCAGTCAAAATACTATGTGTTCTAATGATTTCTGACTCTGATTCAGGTTCAGAAGGGATTAGAAAAATTTTACTTCCTTCTTCTTGAATTTGAAACTTTTTTTTCTCCAAGACATCAAGTATTTTTTCCTGAATTCTTGCATGATCTTGTTGAATATTATCTAAGTCATCAGAATTATATGACAATATTTTTATTTGAATATATCCTGTTTCTGTAATACTGATTCCCGCTAACATTGCATCAGGATAACTATTTATTACAGTTTCTAGCGCCAATAATCCTGCGAATTCTTGTTCACGAGAATTCATTTCAAAAAGTATTTGTATGCTATTTACATGTTCCTCGCACAATCTTTCAAAGTCTCCATCCTTAAAATTAGAGATAGATGGACATTTATTAAGATATCTATCAGTTATAAAAATGTATTTACAATTGATTTCATCAAATCTTGTTGTTTTACCAATACTCCATTCTTGAATGCAAGCTCCCGTAAACCTAGCTCTTGTGAATTGAGTCCCAATGGCTTTTGTTCTTAGTAAAATTGATCCTTCAAGGTTTGCATCGGTTAGATTTGCATTTGTTAAATCTGCATCTCTTAAATCTGCACCAGTTTCTCTTTCCTGTTCAGCCATAGATGTAGTTTCGGTATTTAAATCTATCTTACAAAATGATGATTCAGATGCTTTAGCGCCTCTCATATTTGCGCCAACAAGGATGGCTCCTTTTAAGCAAGCTCTTTCAAGGTTAGCCCTAATGAGTGATGCTTCTGTAAGATTTGCTTTTTCAAGATTTGCTTCAGAGAGGATTGCATTTTGCAGATCTGTACCAACAAGTATTGCACTTTTGAGAGAGGCATTTTCTAAATTTATACCTTTAAGAAATGCATTTGTAAGGTCGGCTCCATCAAGATTTGTAGAACTAAGAATAGCATTTTCAAGAATTGCATTTTTTAGATTGGCATTCTCTAAATTTACTCTTACCAGATTAATTCTCCTCATATCTGTACTAACAAGAATAGCTCCTTGGAGGCAAGCACTTTCAAGATCTGCCCCAATAAGCGATGCTTTTGTAAGATTAGTATTCTCAAGATTTGCTCTAGTGAGGATTGCATTTTGTAGATCTGCACCAACAAATACCGCTCTTTTGAGAGAGGCATTTTCTAAATTTATACCTTTAAGAAATGCGTTTGTAAGGTCGGCTCCATCAAGGTTTGTAGAACTAAGAATAGCATTTTCAAGAATTGCATTTTTTAGATTAGCGTTCTCTAGGTTTAGCCCTGCTAAATTTGCCTTTGATAAATCAACACCTTCCAGATCAACCCCTCTGAATATATCTCCATAGTTCTGACTGCTCAATACACTAGTAAAATCAATTCCACCAAGATTTCGGAATTGCTTCAACTCTGAACAAAAAATAGCTAATTGCTCGGAAGAAAGATTATTCCCTGTTAGAAATCTTCTAATTAATGGCGAATTAAGTATAGTTCCATCTAGTTTTGTACCAGTAAAGTCAGTATTTATGCATATTGATGCATTGAGATTTGCCCCTGTAAGGTTTGTATTCCCAAACTTAGCGTTAGTAAAATCAGCCCCAGTCAAATCCAAGGCATTATCTTCAAAACTTGTAGAGCCTAGATCAATTAACTTGATAGCGTTATGCCAGAACCAGTTTCGTTTTTTTTCTAAAATAACCCATCCAATTGATATTCCAGATATAACAATTATGAACGCAAGGATATATGTTTCATCCTTGACTATCTCTCCAGCATTTAGAGTATTCTGTGCAAAAAATGTAGTAATTATAAGTGTGATAGCTACATCTATTAATGTAATTAAAAATAAAGATAATACCTCCACTTTCTTATAAAATTTAAAGTTTACTGTTCTGATAATAGCCACTATCAAAGTTAGCTGTTCTACTAAAATAGGAAGTGCTAACAAAGAAATAAACCATAGCAATATATCTAATAAAGATACATAATAATAATCCTCAGAAAAATGCATTCTAGTCAGTGTTGTAGCAATCCATGCCACTCCTATACTAGACAAGATAGACAATGCAATAACTAATACAGCACTGCATAATATACAGATATTAGATATTCCAGCGATCGCCCCGATAAAGTCTTCTTTAAGATTATACTTTTCCCCAGTATTTGTGATTAAAGTGTCGCCTTTGCGATCAACAAATTTCTTACCTCTAAAATCTTGACTCTTGTTAGATTCATCTGTCATTCCACCATTCTCCATATAAGTTAAATTAAATTGAGTCACTATACCAAATCTTCGGGACTAATCCCTAAACTGCTTAGCTGCTCAAGCTTTAATCCATCAATGAGCTTTTCGACAAGCTTTTGGCGCTTTTGTTGCTCTTGCTCAGCACGCTCTTCACCTGTTAGCAACAAATCACCCTCAGCATTCCACCAACGCAACCAAGGTAACTGCACATTTTGATATACTCCATGCCAGATACCTAGCTCAACCGCTAAAGGAGCGATCGCATAATGTCCTCTTTCATTTGCGGCAACCTCCTGATACACATTATCCACAAGGTGATATAGCTCAACCTGTGCCTTCCTCACTTCATAAATGGCATAGTAAGGAATACGGATCGCTTGCTTATATACCCAAAACTTCCCAGGCTTCCCCTCTTTACTTTGTGATGGTGGGGTGCGATCGCGCTCTTCTCTCCCATTCCCAGAAACAAACTCGATCGCAATTAAGGGCGCAACATACTCCTGCCACAATACATAGGAGCGGCGCATTTGACCATCGAGAGTAGGCGGTACATTGGGGATATAGCACCAGTCGGGAGCCTCAGCCCCTTTTTCAGGCGGATCGGTTAGTCGCCAATAGATGCCAGAATCTTGACCAATACAATATTGGCGATCGGGATGACGTTGCTGCAACAAAGGCTGAATAGAATCAGTAAGCAGAATACTTTGAGGATGTTCCTGATAGTTATTCACAAACTTACCATCTGACTCTGGTAATTGGGTATGGTCGGGTAAAGCCAGAATTAGGTCTGATGATATAGCGTTGATCATGCGCCTTAACCCTATATAAGGTATTTTTAGTACGTTAATCTCTATTTATTTATACTATAAACTCAAAGACCGCTCGATTATCTGTAAGCGATCGCAAGGTTTCTCAGTAAGCCGCCACATTAGTATTTAAATTTTTTATGCCGCCCCAAAAGTACGAGCTATTTCTATCGATTAAAGGTACGTCAGCACCAGAATGTCAGTGCGAGATAATTCTGGATGAAGACGAAGAAAACAACAAAGCCAAACTCGAACTTAAGTTTCAACAGGAACGGGACAAAATCAGGGAAACCTTACAGACTTACGTCGATCGCAATGTCAACCCACCGAGAGGAGTTGGTAATGAATTTCTTAATGAGGTGCTTCAGTCATGGATGCGAGAAATCAGCGAAGGGTTTCGTACTACAATGCTGACGAGAGATTTACCTGTGCTGACTAACGACGAAATTGATAAACTAGATGACGATGGTTATCGCATCTTGCCAGAAGACTTAGAGTTTATTCCGCCAGATATTAACGACATAGAACCTACAATAGGTGTGCTACCGCCCCTTAACTTTTGAAAAATTGACTTTTAGTAATCCCAATCGGTAATTTACATCCATGTCAAATGTCCCAAATGTCTTGATTACACCGCATCGCGACTACTTGCCTGCTGACTCTAACGAGCAAAGGCTATTTGTGATGCTGAAGATACCTCCTGCCAAGGAAGTGAGCAAAGCACGCCCGACAACTTCTTTTGTGATCGTTGTCGATACAAGCGGCTCCATGGATGACAGGGTTGCCATTGGTAAAAAAACTAAACGTGAAATTGTGATTGAGTCTCTATTGGGGCTAATCAAAACAGGTAAAGTCTCAGAAAAGGATAGTATTGCCCTCATTCAGTTTGATGAAACTGCTTCTAGGATTATCGATCTGACTCCTGCCACTGAAACAGCCAAATTAGAAAATGCCATCAACCAGTTACGCGGATTTTCGGGCGGAACACATATGCGAAAAGGCTTGCAGTTAGCGCTGCAAACCCTAGTTGATCGCCCGATGTCTAATCAAAGAGTATTGCTATTTACCGATGGACAAGCCTTTGATGAAGAGGACTGTCTCGCGCTAGTTAATGAGTTTGCCTCAAAAAATATTCCAATTACCGCTTTAGGTGTGGGTAATGATTTTAATGAAGATTTGCTCAATCGCCTGAGTGATGCGGCGGGTGGTCGGACTTTTCATGTGGTTATGGATAATGCATCGGGCGCACAGGTAGCGATCGATGATTTGCCTGCTAAGGTCGCTGAGGAGCTGAGCTTGGCGCAGGATGAAGTACTTACAAATTTGGTGCTTTCGGCAAAGACTGTACAAGGGGTAGAGTTGTGTCGCATTATGCGGGCTTACCCATCTTTTACGGAGTTTTCTTTAGAAAAGCTGCCCTGTGCGATCGGGAATGCTTCGGCAAGTGATGAAACCATTTTTATTCTGGAGTTTAATATTGGTAGTCGTCCTGCTTCGCGGATTCGGATCGCGCAGGTGGGGATCACTTACAATGTGCCAGGTGAAAATCGTAAGGGCGAATTACCACCTCAAGCTCTGGTTGTACAGTTTATGGCGGGTGATAGTTTTGCGGTTGAGGTCGATCCTGATGTCATGCACTATGTGCAGCAGTGTAATCTTGATAAGATTGTTAATGAGGCAACTAGAGTTGCTGAGTCCGATCCGCAAAGAGCCGAACAACTTTTAGAAAATGCGCGGCGCATGACTCAACGGGTTGGTAATGTGGCAATGGAGCTGTCCTTGTCCTCGGCTCAAGATGAGTTGCGTAAAACTCGCCAGATTTCTAGCAGTACGCGCAAAACCATCAAGATGGGATCTAAGGGTAAGACAGTGAAGATGGAGGGCGGTATCAATGAGCTACTGCTTTCTGAAGAAGAAATCCAAAAAGCATCAGGAACTTAAGAGGTAAAACAATGGCTATGGAATGTCCCGAATGCGGTCACAGCAATATTGATGGTGTGGTTTATTGTGAGAAGTGTGGTCATGAGTTTGGCTCGGACTCGGAGAGGCTAGTTACGGGTAATTTTTCTAGAACTGATGCAGATGTAGAAACAGGTATAGAGGAAGTACAAGAAACTGAGAAACCACCAATAGCATCGGATGCGGAAGAGCCGATTAAGGTCACAGGAGCATTAAAGTCGGATAATTTTGTCAAGGCTAGACTTGTTCCTGAATCCGAAATGTTTCCTGTGAAAGAAATCCTCTTAAAAAGAGGATTGGTACTCGTAGGAAAGTTCGATCCAGATTATGGTCCAGTGGATATTGATTTTGAGAATCTGCTTGATATGGAAAAAGCGGAAAAGATATCAAGGCAACATGCAGAATTATATTTTGAGAATGGAGTTTGGAATGTCAAAGATTTAGGTTCAACTAATGGAGTGTATATTAGACGGGTGAATGCGTCGAGGTTTTCTGCTAGGTTGACTTCTCCAGAGGTTTTACATTCGGGAGACGAAGTTGTTTTTGCCAACATTCATTTTGTGTTTGAAACTCTCAACTAATTTAGTCCCTACGCAAATAAGCCAAGAACTCAAGTTCTTGGCTAAAAGCTCAAGTCTGCTGAAGCAGACTGAAGAGTACTCCTAATTAACCCGTTTCAACGGGTTTTAGCTTTGAGCCTTGCACTTGAGTGCAGGGCTGCGTTAATAATCGCTCTAATTTCGATTAGTTACTATGGCTAACAACACTCGCACAATCTACGAATTTAGTACTGGCGTTTTCATCAAGATCCAAAGTGATGGCAGATGGGTGTCAATGGGGTTTAAAGGTGGTTGGGAAAACAATACTTTTGATAGTAGTCAAGCTAGTACAATTCCCGAACCCGTGCGCCAAGCGATTGCAAACAAAGAATTTAAACTTGGAGACAATGATCGCAGTCCATTTGCTGTAATCGGAAGATTGGTAAAACGAAAAGGTTATAAGCCTTGGGCGGTGTTAGCTTTTGTGATTGTGGGAGTCGATAATAGTGGTCGGAATGTACCTTTATATCGTTATTTTTGTTGTGAGGCGGAGAATGATGCGTCTGTGCTGGAAAGCATGGATGAGATTCTTTATAAAGTTGTATCCTATGAAAAACTCAATGGTGAATTGCCATTTTTCAATCCGCAGTTTACTGAACTAGCAAAAAATTCAAGCGCAGATAAAAAGATTGCTAATAACATCACTTTTAGTGCACAACAAACGCAATTTATCAGCACTGACAAAGGAAATAAATGCTTAGTATTGCCAAAAGGTTTTATTGAAAATTCTGTGGCTGGCAATGCTTATACGTTGATCAAATTAAATATGTTTGCATGGCAGAGAGCTTTAGCAACTGGGCAAGTAGCGATCGCTCAAGACACCTATGAAGTAGAGAAAATAGATAATTTTGCATGGGCATATAATGTCCAGTCACTAGAGCGCCCATATAGTTTTGTGGTCATTCAAGCGGAAAATGATAGCTACTATCGGAATCTTACACAAATACGCAGTAGTATCTTTGTTGCAGGAGTGAATGAGCAGGGCTTGAAAGCTGCCATCAAAGCAATTGTGGAACCACAACAATTTAATGTAGAAAAGGTTATTGAACTTTCCACTATTTTGCAAGATAAAAATTTAAGAGATGTTCAGTTTCTAGGTAAAAAAATCTTTGAAGATTTAGCTGGGCGTGGGATTCTGCCTAATACCAGTCATCCTACTACAATTAAGCTATTTATACTTAGAGTTTTCTTGACATCTAGTGCAACGTTCAATACTTTCCTGAAATGGTTTAATCAGCAAGATCCACAGGGTAAATTGGTAAATATTTATAAGAAATTTGAACAAGATTTCTTTAATACTATCGAAAATTATCCTAATGAATGTGCCACGTTGAAGGATATGGTGAGTGGGGAGATATGCCAAGGGATTTTAGAATCTCTACTTGTCAAACGAGAGATATCGCCTGAGAGCTTGTATGTACTGATGCAGAACAGTCGTTGGATTAAGAAGCAGAATCTGTTAGATGTCATTAGAGATGGAATTAAACAGGTTGATGACGCAATTATTGCAAATACTCCATTTTTAGGTGCAGATGTCTGGAAACGACTAGAGCAATTTATCGGAAAAGTTCAGCGATCAAAAGGGTCATTTGGCAATCCTAAACAAAGAGTTCAATCTAACACTGAATTACCAAAATGGTTGAAGAATATATTGCCAGAGTTTATTAGCGATCATTTGGGCGATCGTTGGCGAGACATTAATCATAGTCAGGCAAAACTAGCAGAAGCAAAAGAGCAGGAGAATAGACTCATTCAAGCGGAAGTCTACTATAGCCCTCTAGCTGAATTACTGAGAATGCTTTCTCCTAATACAGATGAGTATCTTTATTTTGATTGCATTTCCAATCCACAGCAAAGACTACCTTTAGCTTATTCTGCGATCGGCAATGCTAGCAATGCTGCAAGAAAACTATTTAACCTAACTATTGGCAAACCAATTTCTATCGATGATATCGAGAACAAACTTATAGGACAACAGATTTCATTTTTCTCTGTAGTGCTAATTTCAGTCATAGTAATTCCTATGCCG
>NZ_NDHW01000087.1 GCF_002251945.1 Pseudanabaena sp. SR411 | reverse complement strand
CATGATTCATTCAACCAAGGCTTAAGTTCGTTTTTTTTAGCACCTGTCGCACACTTTCATGGGAAATACTCTCGACATATCCTAGAGTAACGATTTGGTCGGCTAATAATCTTAATGTCCACCGACTGCACCCTTCGGGTGGACTACTGCAAGCTACCGCAATCAAATGGGCTTCCGTTTCTCCGTCTAGTTTTTTTAGTTTCAATGTTTGCCKTGGACGGGGTACGAGAGCCTTTTCTAATCCCTCTTCTACAAACCTTTGCCTTACCCGCTCAATGGTTCGAATGCTGATGTTGAAAATGTCACTAATTGATTGATCTTTCCATCCTCCTTCCTCTTGATTCTCATCCGCTTTTAGCAAAATATGAGCATGATTAATTTTAGCTGCGGCTGACTTGCCATTTTTGGTTATTTGTTCTAGCTTTTGACGTTCTTCTTCACTTAACTTCACTTTGTATCGTTTTGCTGGCATAGCTTTTTCCTTAGCTCTTTCCTATGCCTTTATTTTACCCGTCAATTATCCTTTGACTGTCTACTAGTGGCAATGAGTCCTACGAACGAGCAATGAAAAACGTTAAGGAGTTGACAGGGATCTTGGTTAGCCACAGTACCCAACAGCGGCTAGTACAGCGATACAATTTTCCACAAGTAGAGTTAACTGAGACTGTAGAAGAAATGAGCTTGGATGGAGGCAAAATAAGATTGAGAACAGCCAAAGGCAAAAAAAGTGAATGGAAAGATTACAAATCTGTTACCTTGCAAGGAAAAGCAGTAGTAGCTTATTTTCAGGACAATCAAGCCCTAGTTGAGAGAGTACAGCAACAAGAATTAGCAGAGATTGTCTCCTGTCTGGGGGATGGACATGACGGTATTTGGAATTTGTTTGCACAAATTGCTCCAAGAGAGTAACGCTTTGAAATCCTTGATTGGTATCATCTGGTTGAGCATTTACATGGCGTTGGTGGTTCCATGCACCGACTAAAAAATGCTGAACAATTTCTCTGGGATGGTGATGTTGAAGCGGCTATAGCCTTATTTGAGGGTTGCAAATTTAAACGAGTCGTGAATTTTGTGAGCTATTTACGCAAACATTGTTTGCGGATTCCTGAATATAGTTACTTCCATCAACTTGGTCTGACTATTGGTTCTGGTGCAGTCGAATCTTCGATTAAGCAAATTGGACGACGCATTAAGATTTCTGGTGCTCAATGGAATCAAAAAAATGTCCCTCAAGTTTTGAAACATCGCTGTGCTTATCTCAATGGGTTTCTTGATTCTTCTGAGTATAATTACTCAGTGCTAAACTGAGATGCTCCCAATCCACTTCTTGTCCAATATCAAGATGGCATTGACTACTTCTCGTAGATTTGTGGTGCGTTTTCTCCCTTGCGCTACGTCAGATTTAGCCGCAGGAAACATATCTTTGATAATTTCCCACTGCTGATCTGTTAAATCTGTTGGGTATCTTTTCCTAGACATTTTATGATTTTGTTTTTTCTATAGCAATGTAAGAGATAGCTTGGACAAAAATCAAAACCCAAAAGATGAGTGGCGGCGCGAAGCGCCGCCACTCATCTTTTGGGTTTTATGTCCTAAGCAAAACTTATATTGCTATAGTTTCTCTCCTGACCTTTATTTTATTCTCCTCCTTAATATTTCCTTTACAAATACCTTCTAATCCAACAGGGAATAATCAGACAAAATCGAATATTTTTATCCCCCGAATTAATTGCAACATTTCTCAAATATTAGAGCTTTTTGGGTTCGGAATCGCATCGCTCAGATATTGCTCATCCCTTCTTTCATCTTCAGGGAGATGGATTTGGGTATCTAAAAGCAAGGGCTGGATTTGAACCTGTAATTAACTCCAAAGTGAAAATCAAAACCTTAAATGGGTTGAGAGATTCGGTGCAGTATGCTTACTTTGATGATGAGCTTTTTGAATTAATGCAGAATCTATCATCAAGAAATAGTTTGATTGATATTCTTGTAAATACTTGGTTTTCTGATAAATCGTCACAAATTGGACAACTTTTTCAAATCAATTCCTTTCAAGAATTTCAAGATCGCTTACGAGAGAGAGATGGGGCTGTCTATTCAGTTGATGAAGTGGAAGATGAATCTAAATCAATTGTGCGAGATGCGGCATTCCGTAGAATAGTTGTTTCTGCCTATGAATATCGATGTGCATTTTGTGAGCTACAGGTTCTCAATTCTCTAAATCAACATATTGTCGATGGAGCGCATATTAAGCCATTCTCACAATTTCGAGATGATCGCTTTGATAATGGGCTTTCCCTTTGCAAAAATCATCACTGGGCTTTTGATCGTGGTTGGTTTACCGTTGATGACGACTATCGAATTGTTGTCTCTAACGATCTAAGGGAAGAATCACCCCACGCCCAGACAATGCGAGATTTTCACGGTCAGAATATCGTTTTGCCAGCACAACAAAGCTATTTGCCAAGAATTGAAGCTTTACGGTGGCATCGAGAAAATATTTTTAATCAAGGCGAGCAACTCTTTTTAGAGTACTAATCACTCATATACAGATTCTTAAATTCTTTTGCTGCGTTGGGATTAATTTTTTCTAGCGCTGCAACAATCCGCAAAACCGTCTCAGAGTTAGGATCTCTAACTTCATTGATCCAACGATAAATATTTGAACGACCAACGCCTAAAGCATTAGCCAGATTTGTTTGGCTAATACTGTATTTTTCAAGAACTTGTCCGAGTGTTTTACCTGCTTTACCCATAGCTTTGATCGTGTCAGAGGATGTTTAGCCTGTAAAGAAATGTGTCCAAGTGGACTACAAGAGCGCATAATTTTGTAGTCCATTTGGATTCGTGCGATCAATTTGTAGACTAATTGGACTACAAACTTTTACTGTTTAATCTCTAATGCTATGAGCTACCAAGAAATGCTTCACCCTTGGGCGATCGCTCGTCCTCTCCCCAATAATATTCAAAGCGTAATTGTAGGAAGATTTCGCCGCAGAGTAGATGCTGAAGACCATTTAAAGTTTTTACGGCGGCGAATTCCTGCGGTTAAATTCTTTATTGTTTTTGATTGTCAAGAAGATCAGTTGGCACTGCCGCAGAATAACAGCAGGTAAAATCATTTCTCAAAATCCTGATTTTAAGTAACTCCATAATCTGTATATGGACGCTTATATGGCGGTTGCAAACCCAATACAATATCCTGCCTTTCCATACCCATAGCAATTACCTCCTCCGCAGGATTTTGATCATTCAAATTCTGTTGTAGCCAAATCTTGCCATCCTTAATATCAAAATGCATAACACATCGATACACACGATTTAACTCTTGCCAGCCAATATTGAGCCAAGGAATAAGCTATACTGTCATACAGCGTTATGACAAATAAAAACATGAGAGTTAACGCCCGTCTTGACAGCGATCGCACCAATAAATTTCAGTATATCCGCCAGCATACTAATCAAGGTACGTCGGAAATCATGAAAGCCGCGATCGACCTTTACTATGAAAAGCTTCGCCAAGAATCCCCCAAACCACTGCAACTTCTCCAACAAGCAGGGCTGATCGGTTGTGCTGAAGGAGATCCTGACTTATCCGTGAATTACAAGCAATATCTCACCGAAAGCCTAAACGAAAAATATGGTCATCGTTGACTCAGGCTTTTGGATTGCATTGATCAATCGCCGCGACGATTATCATGTCCTCGCTCAAAATGTTTTAGCCACCATAGATGAGCCACTCATTACCACATGGTGCGTCATCACCGAAGCTTGTCATATTCTCCTAAAACGCACAGGAACTAACGCCCAGCAAACATTTATACATAGCCTAGAAATAGGAGCTTTTAAGGTTTTTGATTTACAAGTTCAAGATGGCAAAAGAATTGGTGAACTGATGAATCAATATAGCTCTTTGCCAATGGATCTTGCAGATGCTTCACTGATTATTCTTGCTGAACACTTGGGACATGGGCGCATTCTCTCCGTTGATTTTCGTGACTTTTACACCTATCGCTGGAAAAATCGATATCCTTTCGAGAACTTGATGCAAACGAACTAGCGAATGTAGAAAAATTGCTACCCTGCGGGATATCCCTATTACTGTTGTAGTCCTAATGGACTACAACAGTAATAGGGATATCCCGAAAAACAAGGCAAATCTACCAACTATGACCGAACCACAACGCACTACACCCCAGTTAATTGAAGACATCAAAGCCCTGATAACTGAGATCCAGAAGTTATATTGCCATGACGAAATCCCTTGGATTATTGGCTATTCAGGCGGCAAAGACTCCACCGCTGCTTTACTAGTCCCCGATGTCAAAGACACCTTCTGGGTCAACCTGATTGGCAAAGGCTACCCCGCACCCCGCAACGGCTTTAGATGGTGTACCGAACGCCTCAAAATCAAACTATCCATTTTTTTGCTATATCACAACACAAAATGGCGTAGCCATTTTGTGTTTTTAAAACCTATTCTTGGTCTAATATCAATTCACAAAAGTGTTGTCACACTTTTGTGAATTGATATTAGACCAAGAATAGTTGATCAGGATCGAGATAAACTTGCCATGGTTGAGAATATTGCTTGATAATAAGCCACTTCTCTTTAAATACTTCTGCTTGCAGATGGTAATCCCAATCATGGTCAGGTGGAGTATTTAACTTGATGTATAAGGTCATACGGTGCGGCGTTTCCGTAGTACGAACTAACCAACAGGGCATTGTATTTGGTAAATCATTTTTGACTAAATTCTCTAGGAAAGCAATATGGTGAGCGCGAATTCCTAGATGAGTTGGCAAGTTTGATTTAGCAGAGTTAACTTGTAACTTGCATTTCCAAGTAATCGCCTCGATGAGATCAGGGGCGATCGCCTCAATGCGTGAAAAGTTTTTACAGCCCGTAAGCCTTGCTGTCTCAACATTAGCGGGATGATCAAAAACCGCTGATTTTTCACCATAGCTCATCACCTGACCACGATCCAAAATTAGTAAGTTTTGACAAATGCGATAAGCCTCATCAATATTATGGGTAACAAAGAGAGTAATTCCTTTATAGGTACTAAGAACTGAAATTAGTTCGCGTTCCATTTGACTACGGAGATGCGTATCGAGTGCCGAAAATGGTTCATCAAGCAGGAGAATATCGGGTTGACTGACCAAAGCTCTAGCTAGGGCGACGCGCTGCTGCTGACCACCTGAAAGTTGATGCGGGTAGCGATCGCCAAATCCTTGTAGTTCAATGCTTTGCAATTGTTCGGCAACTTTTTCTCTGACCTGCGATCGCGAATATTTTTTGGTTAAGCTAAAAGCAATATTTTGAGCAACAGTCAGGTGTGGAAAGAGTGCGTAATTTTGAAATAGAAAACCAATGTGGCGATCGCAACTAGGTAAATTGATATTATTAGCACTATCAAATAATACCTTGCCATTAATCACAATTTGCCCACTTGATGGAGTTTCCATTCCCGCAATACATTTGAGCAGCATACTTTTCCCCGTACCCGATGCCCCCAAGATACCGATTGCTCGATCAACACAGTGCAAAGCAATTTGCAAATCAAACTCAGGTAATTGCTTCTCAATATCAATTAACAACCCCTCTTGATAATTCGTAATTCGTAATTCGTAATTTGATTGAAATTTTTCCTTTTTCCTTTTTCCCTTTTCCTTTTTTCCTTCTCTCTGATTTGCCCATAAATGCGATAGGGCGATCGCTGAAAATGACATCGATAGAATGATTGCTGTCCAGAGCCAAGCTTCTTGATTTGCACCTGCTTGGACAGCCGCATAGATGGCGAGGGGAATAGTGGTTGTTTGCTTAGGGATATTACCCGCTAACATCAGGGTTGCGCCAAATTCGCCTAAGCCTCTAGCAAAGGCTAGCATTGCTCCTGCTAATACTCCTGGAAAGGCGAGGGGTAAGGCTATTTGCCAAAAGACTCGTAATTCAGAAGCGCCAAGGGTTTTCGCTGCCCGGAGTAAATTCTCATCTACTTGCTCAAACGCCCCTTGAGCAGTTTTATACATGAGTGGAAAGGTGACTACGACTGCCGCGACTACCCCTGCATACCAAGTGAAAATGATATTAAAACGAAAGAGTTGCAGAAATTTGCCTAGCCAGCCATATTGTCCAAATAGTTGGAGTAAGAGAAAGCCAACGACGGTGGGTGGTAACACCAATGGCGCAAGAAAAATGCTATCAAGTACTGATTTCCATTTACCACGATATTCAAGGAGACTATAAGCTGCCGCAATTCCTAAAAAGAACGTAAAAAAGATGGCAGTAATTGCCACCTTTAGGGATATCCAAAATGGAGAGAAATCAAAGGCTGCTAAATCCATATTTCTCAAAAATAGTCTTGGCTGGTTCGCTGGATAGATACTCTAGATAGGATTTGGCGCTTTCTTGATTGGAGCTTTTTTGCAAAACAGCGATCGGATAGACGATCGGTTTGTGAAGTTTAGCATCAATGATTTGTACTACCTTAACTTTAGTGGAAGTTTTCGCATCGGTTGCGTAGACAATTCCTGCTTGAGCATTGCCAGACTCGACAAATTGCAGCACTTGACGCACATTATTTCCTAAGACAAATTTTGATTGGACTTCTTGTAATAAACCCAATTTAGTCAGAGCTTGTTCGGCATATTGACCTGCGGGAACACTACGGGGATCGCCGATCGCAATTCGTTCGATATTAGCATTGGTTAAGTCTTTCAAATCACTAGCATCACTCTTATCCGCTGGTACAATTAATACCAAGCGATTACTTAATAAATCGCGGCGGGTATCAGCAACGATTAAGTCTTTTTTCTGTAATTCATCCATTTGTTTAGATGCCGCAGAAATAAAGACATCTACGGGAGCACCATTTACGATTTGTTGTTGTAAGTCGCCTGAACTGCCAAAATTATTGCGAGTGGCAACATTAGATTTAGCCTTGCTATATAAAGGTGTAATTTCGCCCAATGCTTCTTTGAGACTAGCTGCTGCCGAAACCGTTAATTGGATGTTCTCTTGTTTGACTGGAGGAACTGCTGATTGACTGGCTACAGGTTTACTTGTCTGTTCGATTGTTGGTGATAAGAAACTACATCCTGCGATCGTGAATAGGGTAACAACGATCAGAGAGAGGAAAGTGATGACCCTTTTTTTGTTCATTGGAAACTCTCATAGAAATATTTTTTAGCTCTTGTAGGGTGTGTTAGCGTCAGCGTAAGGTACTCAATAAATACAAATGATGCATTACGCGATCGCTAACACATCCTACAACTACAACTTATCTATCCTAGAGATAAATCAGTTACTAATCGATCGCTAAAATCACATCTGAAGCCTTAATCACAGCATAGGCTTCACTACCTTCTTTCAATCCAAGAGCTTCAGCAGAAGACTTGGTGATAATGGAGGTGATTTCTACGCCAGAAGAAATCTCAAGCGAGACTTCAGCATTGACTGTACCGACTGTGATTTTCTTCACGATGCCTTTAAGAGAATTGCGAGCGCTAACTTTCATAATTGTTTTTTACATGTTGAAAAATAATTATATAACTATGTACATAGGTATATAGCTATATGCGTAACTACATATTTTCTATTTGGTAATCTCCGACCTGTTAATCGATCGCCACCATCACATCCGATGACTTAATTACAACATAAGCTTCTTTCCCTACCTCCAATTCCAGATGCTTGGCTGAAGACTTTTTGATCACTGCGGTGATAATAATCCCAGCAACAATTTCCACCGATATTTCGGCACTAATATGACCAATTTTGATCTTTTTCACTACACCCTTTAAAGAATTACGAGCGCTAATTTTCATGTTCTTTGGAGTGAGTATTACCAACTCAATATATTTGTATCGAACAAATTATATTTCTGTTTGGTAACAATAGGGAATTTCATCTCTTACTAGCTACGATATGGAAAATATGCCAGTATTTCTGTTCACCAATAGCAGTTTCGCCATGATGTTCTTCTTCTTCAAAATATTCCACCTTAAAAGACCGAAGCAACTTCTCAACTTTTTCCTTGGAATAATGGGTCATATTGGGATAAGTTGTCGCCCAAGTGTCGCGATCACCAAATAATTGACCGCAAAATCTGCCACCACTTCGCAATGATGCAATGATTTTGCTCCATAGGTTGGGAAAATCTTCAGGACGGCAAAAAGGTAATGCGAAGCTAGAATTAATTAAATCTATGGAATTTGGTAGAGTAAGCCCCTCAAAGCGCCTGACCTGAGTTTCTAACCATGTCGAATCTATATCTTTGCGATCGTATAGTTTAGAGATCGCCTCTTCATTTCCATCAATCGCCAATACTTGCCATCCGCGCTTGAGCAGTTCCACCGTATCGCGCCCATCGCCACAACCAAGATCAACCGCAAATCTGGGTGATTTGGTCAATTTCTCTAGATCAAAGAGATCTAGCGCTTTTAGTAAAGTATCGCGAGGTGGACGACCTGCTACAGCTTGGTAATATGCCGACCAATCACGGTCAACTGTACTTTTTTCAGAAGAATCAATCATTGATTTATCCTATGCTAATAACTACGTTACTTGTTTCTGAATATGAATACCTTAAAGCCAGCAATAGCCTACTTCGCCTTAGTCTTCGGCACAGGATTTATTTTAGGAACAATCCGCGTACTTTGGATTGTTCCTAAAATAGGTGTGAGAACTGCCGAATTAATAGAGATGTTACCTATGTTTGCGGCGATTCTTCTATCAGCCCGATGGATAAATCAACATTTCGCTGACACAGACAATATTTCCACAAGATTGAAAACTGGATTCCTTGCCCTGAGCTTCTTGCTAGGTGCAGAAATAGCCCTTGGTGTTATTCTACAAGGAGTATCCATTTCTGAAGTACTGCTAAATCATGATCCTGTCTCTGGCACAGTTTATTATGCGATGCTCATTCTGTTTGCACTGATGCCTTTTTTACTTGACCGTAAACAGTCTTAAAATAGAGAGAGCTATTCGATTAGATGTTTAGCTCTCCCTAACCTAGTCTACAAAGTCATCTAGATTAACGCGCAGCTCCGTTACTAACTAGCTGTCCAGTGCCGAGAACTTGGAAAATTTTAGGATGTTCGTCACAGTAGATCTGAAATGCGGTTTTGTCAGGGACATCAGCACCACTTTGGTAAATCATTTCAGCCTCAATATCTTCGACCAAAGACCAAGCCGCCGCACATTCTTTCGATATAATTCCAGGACCAGCACAAATGGATTTCGCTTCCTCGATCGCACGGGACAATTCTTTGCGAGCCACGATCACTTTGGGCTTCTCTAGGAAGTCTCCCTTATTCAGGATATCGGTTAGAGAAATTGTGCCCAGCACACCTTCTCGAATTACAGGCGCAATACGGATACCAGTATTAGCGAACAAACGCGCAACATACTCCACCCCTAGATCAGGATTGACGGAAATACAGGGCTTAGTCATGATCTCGTAAACCCGCATGGCGGCTGGATCTTTCCCATAGGCAACCACCTTATAAACGATATCAGTTTGTGTGACAATTCCATAGGCATCCTCAGTAGAACGGATGTCTACAATCAATGTACGAACTCCCTTCAGTCTCATCAACTTGATCGCCTCAGCAACGGTTGCAGAACCATGCACGAGGACGACCTCTTGAGTCATGATATCAGATGCTTTTAACATAAAAGCCGACCTTTATTAACGACATCATTTAGCTTAATTCTTCTGAAGTAAATTTTGCATTTTCTACTACATTTCTTAACTATATTCTGTATTAAAAATAGCAATAAATATAAGTATCAAAAAGCCTTGAAAATCCAGCGCAAACAAGGGGGCTTAAGCTCCTTGTTTAGTTAATTATAAATATAATTATGAATTGCAAATTACGAATTAGAAACTAGAAATCATAAATTTCAAATCAGATATTAGAGCCTACAATTCGTAATTCGTAATTTGTAATTCTCAATTCGTAATTTGCAATTGCTTTGCTAACTCCCTTGCAACATGGATTAAAAATTTTGCCGCATCTTGATTGTCATGGTGAGCGTAGTAAGTTGCCACCTGAACCATCATTTTGACTAGCCCTTCATCAAGCAAATCGCTATGGAGATCGAGAACTTCGGGTTCGCCGCCACTGGGACATTGAAACAACTTATCAATCAAAGCTGCGTATAGGTTTTGGCGATCTGATTGTTCTTTTGTTAGTTCTGTTGTAGTCATTTAATCCTCATCCCTAGCGGGAAAATATTCTTCTAGTTTCCAGAGATTGCGTTTGTTTTCCATCATCCAATTACGAGATTCTGGCGTTAACTGCTCCCAAATCACATCAATGGGAATGTAGGGAGAAGCATATTGATATTTCTTGCCCAGCATCCTGAGATTATTGACAACCCCTTTCGGAATACCAAGCATTTTCCAATCCACATCTACGGTTTTGTGTGGCAATCCTCCAGTCGGATCAAAGATTAATTGGGTGAGGCGAATTAAATCCGCAAAATGTCCCGCATTTAATCCAGTTAAGCTTTGAATTTCTATTGCTCTATTGTTACCTGACATTTCCACCTCGATCTCATCAATCACCAATTACCAATCACCGATTCCTAACTGTGCGTGGACAAGTTCCCAAATCTAAACTTTTAGCTTCTTCTCCAGCATTCTTGAGATTTAGCCACGCATTGAGCTTGACTAAATCAAATCCGACGGTACAGCGATCGCCAATTTGAATTAACGGTCGGCGAATCAGAATCGGGTATTTGACCATTAGCTCTAAAGCGGTCTGCTCATCGAGCTTCTCAGGTACAATTTCTCCTTCCCTGATTTGTGGAGCCGTGCGATTAAACCATTCCCATAGAGGTCGCTCCTTAAGAAATTGGTATAAAGTTTCGGGACTCCAAGATTGCGTCAATAGATTTCTTGCCTTAACAGCATGACCCGCAGATTGGAGAATTGCCTTCTGCTTGGTATTGTTGACGCAACCTGGTTTCTCATAAAAAATGATGATTGCCATAGTTTTCTCAATTAGGAGATACAGCGCTTTGCGCTGTATCTCCTAAAATGGTTTTGCATTGTGCTTTGTCGTATCAAAAATGAAGCGCGATCGCGGTTGAGTATCACCATACATGGTGAAGCTAAAGGCAGGCTCATTGCCAATAGCCGTGACTTGATGAATCGCATGGGGAGTAAAACTAATGATTTCTCCCGCCTTGAGAATCTTCTCGCCTACCATCTCAATTTTGTTGGGAAACTGCGGATCGTTAACGCGCTTCCAGAAAGTGTGCTTCTCCTGTCCCTTGAGAACTGCCACTACTCCCCATGTACCGTGATTGTGGATGTTTGAGGACACATTGGGAGCAAAGGTTGCGGTCTGTACCGTGAGGGGATAACCGATCTCATTGTATAGAGTCCGCGTCGCCATACCAGTTTTTGGAGAAGGTTCTGGATATTGAGTGTGTAACCAATAGGAATTGATCGCCAACTGCCTAACACGCATCCGAATTTGCGGTAAATAGTTCCATTCGTCTTCCTCATTGGGAATATCCCGCAGCAAATTGATAATCTCGGTTAGGAACTCATGGAAATAATACTTGTCCCTAATCAAGTCCCACTCTCTAGAGGCAGGTCGAGATTCGCAATGTCCGTCATCGGTGACAATCCAATCTTTGCTATTCATGCGGTGGAAAGAAAGACTAATCATAGGAACCTCTAGGCGATCGCTAAGGCTAAAGGTGCGTGGGTATAGCAGTTCTTTGGACAAACTCGCGAACAAGCTTCACAGCCAATGCAGTTAGCGGCATTAGCGATCGTCATCACTTTCTTCTCGATTTCATCCTCTTCTTCATCATCCACAAATTCTCCCTCGTCATTCACGCCCTTAAGACCGAGAACTCCACGTCCACAGGCTTTGAAGCATCGAGCGCAGCCAATACACTTATGGAGATCAATCTGTTGAACAAATTTCGGTAGCCATTCTTTGCCGCCAAAGGTTAAACCAGTTAGAGTTGCCATGATTAAATTCACTCCAAATTCTAAATAATTTCTAAACAAGATATGGTTCTTGGTGTGTGCGAATCGTACAGTCAGAACGGGGATAAGAGACACAAAGGAGGGCAAACCCTTTCTCGATCTGTTCATCATCCAGAAAGTTTTGATCTTCTTGGTTGATCGTGCCTTGTTCTACTTTGCCGACACAACTAGAACAAGATCCTGCATTACAAGAAGATGGTAGTTCTATCCCTGCATCCTCTGCGGCTTGCAGAATAGTTGTGTCCTCATCTACAGAAATAGTCTCGTCGATCTGTTTCTTCTTGTTGTACAGTCGCACGTTGTATGTAGCCATATTTAAAATCTCCGAAATAATTGCAATAATTTAGATTTATGTAGGGGTAGCGCCCCCGTGCCTACCCCGTAGGGATCTGGGCAACCACGGGGGGATTGCCCCTACAGGGGGAATTGCTAGCTGCAAGGTACAGCCGCAGGGGTACAGTCGCCAGCTTGGAAGGATTGACCACAGCCGCAGGAACCCGTCGCATTGGGATTCTCAAACTTGAAGCCACTCTCTAGCAAGCCGTCAACGTAATCGACCACAACGCCATTGAGTAATGGAGCGCTTTGAGGGTCAATGTAAACGCGCACCTTCCCTAGCTGTTCCACAATGTCGTCAGGCTTTTGCTTGTTGGTAATGTCTAAGGTGTATTGATAGCCATTGCAACCGCCATCCTTCACCCCAAGACGGACACCCTTTTCAGCAGTGCGATCGCTTGAACCTTTGAGGAAGGTGCGTAATCGTAATTCCGCTTTTTCGGTGAGAATAATTGACATAGAAATCTCCTTGAATTTTTTGGATTTAGGTTGAGTGGAGCTTTGAGCTGCTTAACCTAATTGATTATTGAAGAGAAGAAGTTTGGGCGAGCAGTTTTGCGAAAGAGGGAATGCGCTGACTAGTTACTTTCTTAGTTACTAGAACAGGCGATCGCTTGTTTCTCTGCTGTCCGCATACGGGGCAATCGGGATCGAGATAGGTACGTCGTTTGGCAAACTCTAACCGTCCTAAATCCATTGTCAAAAGCTGTGATAGCAATGGCGAACTAAATCCTGTTAAAAATTTAATTGCTTCCAGAGCTGTTAAACAGGCGAGAGTCCCTGACACTGCACCGAGAACCCCAAAGCCGCGCCGATCCCAATCAGGCTTTTCGGGAAATAAACAAGATAGACATCCTGTCTCATGGGGAACGATCGTAGTGAGATAGGCTTCCATATCGTTCATCGCCGCTTCTACCATTGGACATCGCCAACGGACACAAGCAGCATTGAGCAGATCCCTTTCAGTGAAGTTGTGGGCGCAATCGAGGGCGATATCTGCGGACTGGACAAGCGCATCAACATTATCAGCAGTCACATAGTCATTCACTGCTTCAATTTCCACGTCGGGATTGATGCTAAGTAGGGTTTCCTGCGCCTTAAAAACGCGAGGACTCCCAACCCAATCATCGGTCATCAGAACTTGACGATTCATGTCATCAAGGCGCAACTCTCCGCCACGGACGAGAATGAGTTTGCCAATGCCTGCAACTGCAAGATAGAGTGCGGCTGTACCACCCAATCCGCCCACACCCGTCACTAGAACTGTGGAAGACTTGAGCTTTTTTTGCCCTTCTTCACCAAAGTCAGACAGCATCATTTGGCGGCGATAACGTTCTATTTCTGTAGGTGTTAGAGAGATCATGATTATTCATCCTCCTCATCCGTACCTATATCGCTCAACATGACAATATTCTGTGGCTTTTGATGAAAGACTTTAAACAACTTCTGCTCGATCGCATTAGAGGTTTGCAAAGTAGCGTAGGAATTTTCTAGAGCTTCTCGGTAGAAACTCAGTTTTTGTTCTTCAGCAGCTTCGACAAATTTAGTATCAATTTCTTCCAAAGACTGCGAGAATTTTTTGAGAATGTGCAAGCGATTGATGTTTACGACCTGTGGATCGTAGGCAAGATCAAAAAAATCGAAATACTGTTCCGCATCGGTCAATTTCTGAAATTCGCTAAGTGTACCGACCATATCAGTTGCTCCTGTCTTGTTTAAGGATGATTTTGTTCGAGAATGATCAGTTGTTTTTTCATCTTGTCAATTTGATCAAAGATGTCGTAGGTTTGGGCGGCTACGTCCATTAGCGTTTCGTAGTCAGTAGGTAGCCCTTCCGCGAGATCATGCAGATCCATTTTCATTTGACCTGCCTTGCTGTTCAGTCGCTTGATCTTAGTTTTGAGTTCATCAATGCTAAGCCCTGCGATCGCTGTATCTATCACTTGCACCATAATCATTTCCTAGGTGATTAGATCAAACATCAACGTTAACTTCAATTTTCATTAACTTCGACTTCGCTCAGTTAACGAAAATCTAAGCTGACTGAGCGAAGTCGAAGTCAGGCTTTGGCAACTTCAGGAAAGTTGGCGGCATATTCCACACCCTTTTGGGCAAGTTTTTCACCTTCTTCACCGAGCTTTTCGAGGGAGTCGAAACCAAAGCGTTGAGCATCTCTTAGAGTGCGAGTTGTCACCAACAAGCGACCAGAGAAAATCAACGCCCAGCCAAAGCCTTCATGACTGAGATCGACAACTACTTGGCAAAGAAGTCCCGATTGCTGCTCGATGCGAAGAGCGATCGCACGGTAGAAAGCAAAAACTCGACCTTTAGTAATCGGATCGACTTCACCTTCTACGGAGATTTTGCGCTTTTGTTGTTTGGTGAGAATGAAGGGCTTGAGCAGCAATTCATCTGACCAATTGCGATAGGTTCCGTAACCATCGTTAACGCGAATTTGCTGAACTAGTGCTTGTAAGAATGGACTTTGTTTAATTACTTCTGCGCCATCTACTGGGTTAGCTGTTTCTAGTGTAATTGTTGCGGTCATAGAGTTCTCCTTGTTTGGTTTGTTGGTAAATTGGGATTTGAGAAGTTGTTGAATCTTTGACTGCGGTTTGAGGTTTAGATCCCCCCTAGCCCCCCTTATAAAGGGGGGAAAAGAATCGTATTATCTTCTTCCCCCTTTATAAGGGGGATTGAGGGGGATCTCTTCCAATTCTTAACCAGTTTCTAGATCATCAAAATCTTGGACTGGGGGTTGCAGGGCTTTTCTCAACCAAGGGGGAGGATTGCCTTGCAGAGTTAGTACCAATTTATTTAGTACCTCCGCAATTTCTTCTTCTTCTGACTTCGCTTTAATCGGTGTAACTCGCTTGCGAATTAGACGGGCGGCGGCGCTGCCACCGATCGCCGAAACATAGACGATGGTACAACCAGCTAATGCTTCAATTTTGGGAACTAGCTTGTCTTCGTTGCCATCCTCTTTTAACTCTCCTTTAAAAGTGAGCGTATCCACAAATTGATATCCTTCAGTCGTGACTTCGTAGACATCAATTTCTTTTGCCCAGCCAAAGTGGGCATTAATGTGAATGCGATCGCTTGTTGTAAAAGCAACCTTCATTACTATTCTCCTTGTTTCACTAAAATATTGGGATGAGCGGATTCTTCGGCATCTAGCCAAATGTTGCCAAGCTCAAAAAGCAGTTCCATCGTGCCGCGATAACCGACGATGCTACGATGTCCATTGCCTAAACGGTCTAGAATGGGGAAACCCAAACGGTAGAGGGGAATTCCTAATTTCTTAGCAGTTCTCTTCCCGTTAGAATTTGTTGCGATCAGATCGGAATCTGCGGCGAGATTTTCAAAATCTTCGAGATCACCAATCGTCACTTCGGCGATTGGTAACTTCTCTAATAAAGGCGATCGCGTCGTGGTGACGGCGGCTTGCAATTCTACGCCCATCTCTGATAGCCACCAAGCGACACTGTAGAGCAGATCGGGTTCTAGGGCGAGAGAAACGCGCTTGCGACCGAAATAGAAGTGGGTGTCTAAAATCGCATCTTGGAGTTGTTGTCTTTGATAGCGGTACTTCTCAGGTACGTCAACTCCACTCAATTGATAGAGTTGTTGCAAGATCAGATCGGTTGCTCCTAGCCCCGTGAGGCGATCGAACACTTGATAATCAGTACCAAAGCGCTCTTGCAGAATTGTCGCCGCAGTTCGCATACTTTCACCCAAGGCGAGGGTAAATACAGAACTACCGACACTTTGAATCTGCTCTAGGGTCGTTCCGCCTGTAGTGACGGGACTATAACTCTCGCTCAAATGTCCATCCATCGAACTCGAAAGATCGGGAATGAAAATTGGCGATAGACCAAAAGAATTAATGATCTCCTTAATCTCTTGGATATCCCCAGGAGCTAGGGCAGAACTGGCTAAAACTGTTACCTGTTGGGGATCTTTGATACCTTCTTGGGGTAGCGATCGCACAATTCCTTCAATAGCCGCCGCATAGCCATCCTGTAACGCGCCTCGAAAATCGGGAGTAGAAGCAAAGGCGATCGCTATTTTATCCAGTTCAGGATGTTTTTGACGGAAGGTTTTGAGTATGCCTTCCATATCATCGCCGCGAGTTTCGGTTAAACCTGTGGTACAAAGTCCGATGATTTCAGGCTTTGCCTTTTCCGCTAGGGTTAAAATCGCCTGTTCAATATTATCCTCACCACCGAGAATTGTGGTGACTTCCGTCATCGCCGTGGTTGCAAGAGGAATTGCTTCGCGGAAATGGCGGACGAGTTGTACTTTCGCAAAGGCAGTACAGCCTTGGGAACCATGCATTAAAGGCATCGCGCCCTTTAACCCCAGATAAGCAAGGGATGCACCGAGGGGCTGACTTTGTTTAAGGGAATTGACAGTAACTGACTTTTTCGATGCGACGACATCAGTTTTAACTTGTGATGTATCGCTCTCCAGTAATAAAGCTTTGCTGAACGCAATCGGATCTTCCCAAGGTGCGGGTTGGCGGACTTGCGCCCAAATTGGGCTATACAGAGCTTCTTCGAGTTCTCTCGCAATCTCGATCATACCTACATAGCCAGCATAGGGATGATGGCGCTCTTGGTTGATATCGAGAAAGGGAATGCGTGCTTTGAGGGCGGTGTATTGGTTGCGACCACCTGCGATTAACATGTCGGCTTGGGTTTTAGCAATGGTTTTGAGTAATTCTTGGGCATTCCCCTTTTCCATCATGATCCCATCTTTGCTCAGCAAGGCACGAATCTTTGCCTTGTCTTCTTCAGTACTCTTTTTGGTACTTGTGGCAACCACTTCCATACCCAAATCTTTGGCGGCGGAAATGATTGACCAGCTTTTGACACCACCTGTGTAGAGAACAACTTTCTTACCCTTAAGCCGATCGCGATAGGGGGCAAGTTCGCGATCGAGGTTTGCCGATTCTTCGGCGATCAGCTTTTCAACTCGATCTTGTAAGTCGCGATCGCCTAATTTTGCGGCAATATTGCGTAGACATTGATTCATGTCGGCAATCCCATAAAAAGATTCTTCGGTGTAGGGAATGCCATAGCGCTCCTCCATCTTGCGAGCGACATTGATTAATGCTTTAGAACAGATGAGGACATTCAGTTTCGCACGGTGAGCATAACAAACTTCTTGATAGGTGGCATCACCTGTGATTTTCGATAGTACCCGAATGCCTAATTTCTCAAATAAGGGCAGCACACTCCACATTTCACCTGCGATATTGTATTCACCAATTAGATTGATATCGTAGGGAGTGGTATATTCTGGTTCCGCCGTGCCAATCACATATTCTAATAAAGCTTCGCCACCCATGCGATTTCCTAAATTCTTGGTTCCAGCGAACCCGGGGGAATTAATTGGAACGATGGGAATACCTGTTCTTTCGGCTGCTTTTTGACAGACTGCTTCGAGATCGTCACCAATCAGTGCGGTGACACAGGTGTTATACACAAACACTGCCGCAGGTTGATAACGTTGCTGAACTTCTAAAATAGCCTTGTAGAGCTTTTTCTCACCACCAAAGATAATATCGTTTTCGCTGAGGTCGGTGGTAAAGCCCATTTTATACATTGTCGAACCTGACGACAGGCTACCTCTTGCCCCCCAAGAATTACCACCACAGGCGATCGGGGCATGGACGAGATGGGCAACATCGGTAATTGGGACGAGAGCGATCGAGGCCCCATCAAAGGCACAGCCACCTTGCGCTGCTCCGGGTTGCGCTTGTTGTGAGCAAGCTTTGTTCTTTTTCTGCCCATCTTTGTGATGATTATGCTCACAGGCAGTCTCAGAGAGGAGTTCGTTGATTTTTCCTTGAGTGAGTTTCATGGCACAAATTTGGTAAAAGTAAAAAGGAAAAGGGAAAAAGTAAAAGAGAAAAAAGCGAGCGTTATTTAGCTGGGGAGTTCGGAGAGGTAGGTTAGGGCGCGGAAGCGGAGGTTTACTACTTCCTCAAATACAGGATTGATCTTGCAGAGGGCTGGGATATGGTAGGTATAGCCAAAGGCACTGACATCGCGTTCAAAGGGGCAACTGGCGGGAATGAGATGGCAGATTTTTTCGGCGAATTGGCGATCGCTAAATTCGATGTGATTGAGCCATTGGCGCAGAGGCGAGAAAATATCAATGGCAAAAAGCTTGTTGGGTTGCCTCTGCTCGGTAATTGCAGAGAAAAATCTGTGGGTAGTGGTAGTCATGGCAGTATCAACTCGGTGAATAACTAGGAATTTAGGAATTTAGGAACTATTTAGGCTTGCGTGGGGATTCTTTCTCGTCGATGTTGAACATGCGACACATCATATAATCCTGAAAATATGTGGTAATTAACACCAAGCAACTGACAACTAGGGTTTCCATCATGATCGTTTTCTCTGTTTTGTTAGGTTTTTAAGAGCTATTCATCTTTACTTCTGAGGGATTGTGTCTGAAAGCTGTTGTTCGAGGCGCTCGATCCGAAGTAGCAAAGCCTGTAACATGTCAGCCGATGGATCGGCTAACTGTTCTTGATTTGCTTGACCTAATGAGGTGGGCTGATTAGGACGACAAATGCGGGCTGGGACACCAACAACTGTGGTGTGGAGCGGGACATCACGCAGGACAACGGAGCCTGCCCCCACGCGAGCATAATCACCAATGTGAATGTTGCCGAGGACTTTAGCTCCTGCACCGACGATCGTATGGTTGCCGATGGTTGGGTGACGTTTGCCAGTTTCCTTGCCTGTACCGCCAAGGGTGACTCCTTGATAGAGCAGTACATAGTCGCCGACGATCGCTGTTTCACCAATGACTACACCCATGCCGTGGTCAATAAATACACCTTTGCCAATGGTGGCGGCGGGATGAATGTCAATGCCCGTGATAAATCGCGCACAGTAGGCAATAAACCTTGGGAGCAGGGGAATTTGGCGATGGTGTAACCAATGCGTAAAGCGATGGATCACCAAGGCATGTAGCCCCGGATAGCAGCATAAAATCTCTAGCCAATGGTGAGCCGCAGGATCGCGATCGGCGATCGCTTGGAAATCAGCCTTGAGTACCTGTAGAACTTCTGTGACTTGTTGCCATTGATGAACAACTTGTGATTGAGCTAATGGCAATTGAGCCAGTTGCAACTGATAAAACTGCCAGAGTGAATGTGCAGATGATTTGGCTGGGAAATCTGATGGATATGCTGTGGTACATATCTGTTCGATTTCTTGATTATCCAAAGTGTCTAGGTGAGAGATGGGTTGCAACATTGCAGGCTCTGACAGTTAAGAGGTGCGGAGTTCTGTCTTCTTGCTTATATCAGGTGCTGTCAATCCAATGGAAATGAATGTTGCGGATAAGATTTATTAAATTAATTAGGAAAGTACTCAAAGGGCTTAAGCCCTACGGCAAGTGACTTTGACTTTTCTTTTGGGATAGGGGTACTAGTATTGTTGAGAGGGGGTACTAGTATTTAAGGGAATAGGGATAAGTATTTTTACAGCCATTTCTACTAATTCTGTACTTAATGATTAAATGCTACTCGCAAGCATAGATAAGGGTTTGAAGACAAAAAAACAAGCAAAATCAAATTGTACTCATAGGTACTCAGAAATGAGCCAATTCCTATTGAGCAAATAAGATTTTGTATTAATAGCTACGATTCATTACTCTACTGTACTAGCTCTCAAAAATCAAGGAATAAATTGTAATTTTTTGGATTTAGATCTGTATATATAGATACGTTTAAAATCAGTTTTTACCGAAAGAAAGCAACTCCTGACAATTGTTAAAAAATTTTGATCCTTTTGCTACAGATTATCGAAGGAATGATAATTTAGATACAAAATCAATCACCTCAATTAAAGCTAGTAAAAATACTTAAAAAGGAGTCTATATATGACTTATAGCCATTGATCTTACATTTTTTGTAGGAATTGGTATCTTTTTTGAGTACATAGAAAAGTGCTTGCAAGTAGCACTCATTTTTTGTTTGTATAGCTTGCTGTAACTGGATTTGTTATGAGTACAAGCAAAACTGTACCCCTACCCTTAAATACCTAACCCCTACCTTATTAATACTCGTACCCCTACCCCAAAATATTTTTTGAAACTGCTTAAATATAGGCGCAGTTTGGGGTGTGGTTTTTGAGTACAAGCTTAATGTATTTAATAAATCTTATCGCGATCGCTTGCCCAAGCTGTCTGAAGGTAACTGCTATAAAGTTTGCATGTTGACCGCAGTCCACTTATCAGCAGGCAGCTTCAATGACACCACCAACAGCCGCTCTCATTTCATCTCCTGTAGAAAATAAAATTGCAACAACTTCAGCGAAATCAAAATCAGAAAGCTGTGGTTGTAGTAGCACTAAGAGTTCCAAAAGCTCATCCAAAAGCGCTCTCAGCGAAAGTATGCAAGAACGGATTGCGAAGCACCCCTGCTATAGCGAAGATGCTCACCACCATTACGCTCGGATGCACGTTGCTGTAGCTCCTGCCTGTAACATTCAGTGCAACTACTGCAATCGCAAATATGACTGCGCTAATGAAAGTCGCCCAGGCGTAGTTAGTGAATTACTAACACCCGAAGAAGCGGCTCACAAAGTAATGGTGATTGGTGGAAAAATCCCCCAAATGACTGTGTTGGGAATTGCAGGTCCTGGTGACCCCTTAGCAAATCCAGAGAAGACTTTCCGCACTTTTGAGTTGATTGCAGCAGAAGCTCCAGATATTAAGCTTTGTCTCTCTACTAATGGCTTGATGCTTCCCGAATATGTCGATCGCATCAAAAAGCTCAACATCGATCATGTGACGATTACAATTAACATGGTTGATCCTGAAATCGGTACAAAGATTTATCCTTGGATTCGTTATAACCGCAAACGCTACACAGGTTTAGAAGCTTCTCAGATTCTGCACCAGCGTCAAATGGAAAGCTTAGATTTGCTCAGAGAAGCAGATATTCTTTGCAAAGTTAATTCGGTCATGATTCCCGGAATTAACGATGAGCATCTCGTCGAAGTCGGTCGCGTGATTCGTGAGAAAGGCGCGTTTCTCCACAATATTATGCCTCTGATCTCGGCTCCTGAACATGGTACACATTTCGGCTTAACTGGACAACGCGGACCTAATCCCAAAGAGCTTAAAAAACTTCAGGATCACTGCGCTGAAGGCAACATGAAAATCATGCGCCACTGTCGTCAATGCCGTGCTGATGCTGTCGGGTTACTCGGTGAAGATCGTTCCCAAGAGTTTACCAAAGACAAGTTTATGGACATGGCTCCTACCTATGATTTGGAAGCTCGTCAAGTAGTTCACGCTGGTATCGATCTCTTGCAAGCAGAATTGCAAGAAAAGAAAGCCAAGGTAACCAACATTCAAAAGGCAGTGGAGACTCCCAAAATCCTCGTAGCTGTGACTACTAAAGGCAGTGGCATTGTCAATCAACACTTCGGTCATGCTAAAGAGTTCCAAATCTATGAAGTTGATGCAACTGAAGTAAAATTTGTCGGACATCGCAAGATCGACCAATATTGCCAAAGTGGTTATGGCGAAGAAGCGACTCTTGAAGAAATTATCTCTTCAATTGCTGATTGCAAAGCCGTACTAACCTCCAAAGTTGGTAATTGTCCTCAAGAAAGTCTTCGCAAAGCAGGCATCGAACCAGTGGAAGCCTACGATGCGATCGATACAGTAGCGAAAGAGTTTTACGCCAAGTTTCTCCAGCAAGAAGCTCTTCTCCAGCAAGCTCCCTATTAATACCAAATTAATACCAAAACTAAAACCTACGGGGTTTGGTTTTTAATTCGCAAAAGTGTTGTCACATTTTCGTGAATTGGTATAACAAGATCTACAGCCATCAGGAGTATTGTCATGCCCTATAAGCTTGAAAATCAAGAAATTTATTGGGAAGTTTGTCTCTCCCAATGTCCAAAAGCAGCCATTCAACTAGGTTCTAGCGGACATTATCTAATCGATCAGCATCTTTGTAATAGATGTCTTTATGCTAAGTTTCCTAAATTTCTACAACAACAGGAGTCTAGCCATGCCTTACACAATTGATCAACAATACATTTCTTGGGAAGTATGCCAATCGCATTGTCCTAAGGGAGCGATTCAACAAGATGCGAATGGACGCTACTTGATTGAGCAAACTCTTTGTAATAGCTGTCTTCAGTCCAGCTTATCCCAAAATCTTTTAGCTTGTTCTAGCAATTATATTTTTGGTGTAGTTCCCAGCGATCAGCAGCATTCTGTAATGCTTAAAGATTCTAATCCTTATTGGGAAAGATGGTTTGCAACTCACGATCGCTTGGTAGCAGATTTGCAAACTAAAATTCAGAACAAGCTCCAGACAAACACTCAAAAAAGATGGCAGGAAGTGACAACATGAGCGTAGAGACGATCTATCTTGACAACAACGCGACAACCAGAATCGATCCTCTTGTTGTCGAAGCAATGCTTCCTTATCTCACCACCTACTACGGCAATCCTTCGAGTATGCACACCTTTGGTGGACAGGTAGGTAAGGCGATTCAAACGGCGCGATCGCAAGTTGCGGCTCTCTTAGGTGCAGAACCATCAGAAATCATCTTCACCAGTTGCGGATCTGAAGGTAATAACACCGCAATTAGGGCGGCTCTGGCGGCTCAAAGCGATCGCAAGCACATCATCACTACTCAAGTTGAACATCCTTGTGTAATGAGTGTTTGCAAGCAGTTAGAAAAGCAGGGTTATACCGTTACTTATCTATCGGTTGATCGTCAAGGACAGATTGATCTACTAGAGCTAGAAGCCGCTCTCACTGGTAATACAGCGTTAGTTACGACCATGTATGCCAACAACGAAACAGGAACAATCTTCCCGATCGAGCAAATTGGCTCTTTGGCAAAGGAATATGGTGCAACCTTCCATGTTGATGCGGTGCAAGCGGTTGGCAAGATTCCTCTCAACCTGAAAACCAGTACGATTGATTTGCTAACCCTCTCTGGACATAAACTGCACGCACCTAAGGGCGTTGGCGCATTATATGTTCGTCGTGGCTATCGCTTCCGTCCTTTCATCTTGGGAGGACATCAGGAACGTGGACGCAGAGCAGGAACCGAGAACGTCGCCAGCATCGTCGCCCTAGGCAAAGCTGCGGAATTGGAATTAATCCATTTACCAAATGCAGTACAGCATGAAAAGAAATTGCGCGATCGCTTAGAAAAGTTTCTCCTTTCGACAATTGCCGACTGTGAAGTGAACGGTGATCCCAAAAATCGCCTACCAAACACCACCAACATCGGATTCAAATTTATTGAAGGTGAAGCAATTCTGTTATCCCTAGATCGCTACGGTATTTGCGCCTCCTCTGGTTCCGCCTGTACCTCTGGCTCCCTAGAACCATCCCATGTGCTTAGAGCAATGGGAATCCCCTACACTATCCTACACGGCTCCATCCGCTTCAGCCTCTCCCGCTACACCACCGATGCCGAAATTGATCATGTCCTAGAAGTCATGCCCAGCATCATTGATCGCCTCCGCGCTTTATCTCCCTTTAACAGTGAAGCCGCAGGTTGGTTACAAGAAAGAGAAGAAGCTCTGGTCAAGTAAAAAGGAAAAAGGAAAAAGGAAAAAATATTTTTCTCTTACCTGAATTTACTTGATCTTGAAATTCTAACTACTAGTTTTCTATTTTTACTTTTACCTCTTTACTTTTTACTTACTACCATGTGGGACTACACCGATAAAGTATTAGACCTCTTCTATAATCCTAAGAACCAAGGAGCGATAGAAGTTACGGAAGAAACAGATGTTGCGGTTGTATTTGGCGAAATTGGCAGTATTGCCTGCGGTGACGCTCTACGACTACATCTCAAGATAGATGTTCCTCAGGATCAAATTCTTGATGCTCGCTTCCAAACCTTTGGTTGTACTAGTGCGATCGCTTCTTCTTCTGCCTTGACAGAAATGATTAAAGGGCTTACATTAGATGAAGCTCTCAAAGTAAGCAATAAAGATATCGCCGATTACTTAGGCGGCTTACCTGAAGCGAAAATGCACTGTTCCGTAATGGGACAAGAAGCGCTAGAAGCAGCTATTTACAAGTATCGCGGCATAGAGATTGAACATCACGATGAAGATGAAGGTGCACTTCTCTGTACCTGCTTCGGAGTTAGTGATAACCGCGTTCGCCGCATCGTCATTGAGAACAATCTCACTACCGTTGAAGAAGTTACCAACTACATCAAAGCTGGTGGTTCTTGCGGCTCCTGTCTTGCAGGGATTGAAGACATTATCGCAGCCGTAGAACAGGATAAAGAAGCGACAACCGCTAGAGTGGAAGCTGAACTTACGCGCATTCAACAAACCAGCCGTAAGTTAACCACTGTCCAAAAGATCACCAAGATTCAAGAAATTCTAGACGAAGTACGTCCGATGCTGATCGCTGATGGCGGCAATGTCGAACTATTTGATGTCGATGGCGATATCGTCAAAGTCATTCTCAAAGGTGCTTGCAGTTCCTGCTCTGGCAGCACCGCCACCCTCAAAGATGCGATCGAAGTAAGACTGCGCGATCGCGTTCTCTCTACCCTCGTTGTAGAAGCAGTTTAAAGGCTAAAAGCTTCTAGAGATCCCTCTAAATCCCCCTTATAAAGGGGGACTAAATAAAAAAGCCCCCCTTCGCAAGGGGGGAAGGGGGGATCAAGTAATTCTCAACCCAAAACTAATGAACCCCTACTTATTCAACATTTCCGTGCTTGTAGTCGAGCGCTCCCCTCCTGTGGTGACAGCGATCGCTTTACAAACTGAGAAAGAACTTCCTTAAGCCCTTTCTCAAGTCTTCTACTTCTAACCTACAGTACATTTTTTGATTTAATAAGGAGAAATTCTCATGAGTCCATTAAGACAAATCGCATTCTACGGTAAAGGCGGTATCGGCAAATCCACCACCTCTCAAAACACCCTTGCAGGTTTGGCTGAACTGACCGATGGCGAGCGCATCATGATCGTCGGTTGTGACCCTAAAGCTGACTCCACCCGCTTGATGCTCCACAGCAAAGCTCAAACCACAGTTCTCCACCTTGCTGCCGAACGCGGTGCAGTTGAAGATGTCGAAGTTGAAGAAGTTCTACTCAGAGGCTACAAAGGCATCCGATGTGTAGAATCAGGTGGTCCTGAACCAGGTGTTGGTTGCGCTGGACGTGGCATCATCACCGCCATTAACTTCTTGGAAGAAAATGGTGCTTATGAAGACCTTGACTTCGTTAGCTACGATGTATTGGGCGACGTTGTTTGTGGTGGTTTCGCAATGCCTATTCGTGAAGGCAAAGCCCAAGAAATCTACATCGTCACCTCTGGCGAAATGATGGCAATGTACGCTGCTAACAACATTGCTCGCGGTATTCTCAAGTACGCCCACTCAGGTGGTGTACGTTTAGGCGGTTTGATCTGCAACAGCCGTAATGTTGACGGTGAAGTTGAGTTGATCGAAACTCTCGCCAAGCGCTTGAATACTCAAATGATTCACTTCGTACCTCGCGACAACATCGTTCAACATGCTGAATTGCGCCGTATGACTGTGATTGAGTACTCCCCCAATCATAAACAAGCCAATGAGTATCGCACTCTAGCTCAAAAGATCAAAGACAATACCAACCTCACCATTCCTACGCCAATCTCGATGGATGAATTGGAAGCCCTCTTGGTCGAATTCGGTATCCTTGGCGATGACAAGGAGTTCGAGCATCTAGTTGGTAAGACTGCGGAAGAAACCCCAGACCTAGCCCTAGTCTAGATAAATTTGCAGGGTGAGCTTTGCTCACCCTCTCTAAAAAATCACTTTTTCCTTTTTCCTTTTACCCTTTTCCTTGAGGCTAATATGACACCTCCAGAATCCGCTACATTAACACCCCCAACCACCACACCTCCAGTCAATGCGATCGCAGAGACCAAAGCATTAATCAAAGAAGTCATCGAAGTCTATCCCGACAAAGCGCAGAAAAAACGGGACAAGCATCTCAATGTTTTTGAAGAAGGCAAATCTGATTGTGGTGTCAAATCCAACGTCAAATCTGTTCCTGGCTCAATGACCACCCGTGGATGTGCCTATGCTGGCTCCAAAGGTGTGGTTTGGGGACCGATCAAAGACATGATTCACATCAGTCATGGTCCTGTTGGTTGTGGTTATTACTCTTGGTCTGGTCGTCGTAACTACTACATCGGCACAACTGGCATTGACTCCTTTGGTACGATGCAGTTTACCTCTGATTTCCAAGAACGCGATATCGTTTTCGGTGGTGACAAAAAACTATTGAAATTGATCACCGAGTTAGACGAACTCTTTCCACTCAATCGGGGTGTTTCCATTCAATCTGAATGTCCGATCGGTTTGATCGGTGACGACATTGAAGCGGTAGCCAAGAAAGCTGCTAAAGAAATTGGCAAAACCGTTGTACCTGTTCGTTGTGAAGGTTTCCGTGGTGTATCCCAATCCCTAGGACACCACATCGCCAATGATTCGATCCGTGACTGGGTTTTCCCTCAATTCGACAAAAACAAGAAAGAAGGCAACATCCCCGATAGCACCGCCTATGATGTTGCTATTATCGGTGACTACAACATCGGTGGAGATGCTTGGTCTAGCCGTATCCTCCTCGAAGAAATCGGCTTGCGCGTAGTCGCTCAATGGTCTGGAGATGGTACACTCAATGAGATTATCAACACTCCTTCCGTGAAGTTAAATCTAGTTCACTGCTATCGCTCGATGAACTACATCAGCCGTCACATGGAAGAAGCCTATGGTATTCCTTGGTTAGAGTACAATTTCTTTGGTCCTACCCAAATCGCTGCTTCACTACGAGAAATCGCTTCTAAATTTGATGCCACTATTCAAGCAAAAGCGGAAGAAGTGATTGCTAAATATGAAGCTCAGACCAATGCGGTAATCGCCAAATATGGTCCTCGTCTAGAAGGCAAAACCGTGGCTCTGATGGTTGGTGGATTGCGTCCTCGCCACGTTGTTCCTGCTTTCCACGATCTCGGTATGAAGTTGATTGGTACGGGCTACGAGTTTGGTCACAATGACGACTACAAGCGCACCACTCACTATATTGAGAATGGCACTCTGATCTATGACGATGTTTCGGCCTATGAGTTTGAAGCCTTCGTCAAAGAACTGAAGCCTGACCTGATCGCCTCTGGTATCAAAGAGAAGTATGTGTTCCAGAAGATGGCACTACCTTTCCGTCAGATGCACTCTTGGGATTACTCAGGTCCTTACCACGGTTATGACGGCTTTGCGATCTTTGCCCGTGACATGGATCTCGCTCTCAACAGTCCTACTTGGAGCTTAATTGGCGCTCCTTGGCAGAAGGCTGAAGTTGCTGCTTAGATCATAGATCCCTCCCAGCCCCCCTTATAAAGGGGGGAGAAGAAATTAAGTCCTCCTTTATAAGGGGGATGCCCGATAGGGCAGGGGGAGCAAACCTCTGCATTTAACCAAGATTCATGAATGGGAATTGCAAACTTTTCAAATCCATTCTCATTCAAGAATCTTTCACTCACATTGATTTTCAACTAGATTGGAATTAAAATCATGGCTCAGAATAACGTTAACGACATTCAAGATCACGCTCGGTTATTCCACCAAGACGAATATCAAGAGCTATTTCAAGCGAAGAAAGAATTTGAAGGTGGACATAATCCCGAAAAAGTCGCCGAGATTGCTGACTGGACAAAGAGCTGGGAATATCGCGAAAAGAACTTCGCCCGCGAAGCTCTCACCGTCAATCCTGCCAAAGCCTGTCAACCCCTCGGCGCAATCCTTGCCGCAGTTGGTTTTGAGGCTACATTACCCTTCGTGCATGGTTCTCAAGGTTGCGTCGCCTATTTCCGTAGTCACTTCACTCGCCACTTTAAAGAACCATTCTCAGCAGTATCCTCTTCGATGACCGAAGATGCCGCCGTTTTTGGTGGACAATTGAATATGATTGAAGGCTTGGCGAATGCCTACAATGTCTACAAGCCCAAGATGATCGCTGTCTGCACAACCTGTATGGCGGAAGTAATCGGTGATGACTTGCAAGCATTTATTGGTAATGCCAAGATTGCTGGATCTGTCCCTCAGACTTTCCCCGTTCCCTTTGCCCATACTCCTAGTTTTGTCGGTTCCCACATTACGGGCTACGACAACATGATCAAGGGGATTCTCACCAACTTGACCGCAGGTAAGAAGCAAGAAACTACCAACGGCAAGATTAACTTCATCCCTGGATTTGAAACCTACATTGGCAACCTGCGTGAAATCAAGCGCTATGCTAATTTGATGGATGTCAACTACACCTTGCTTGCTGACAATTCTGAATATCTGGATTCGCCTAATACTGGTGAATACCAAATGTATCCAGGTGGAACCAAGCTCGAAGATGCGGCAGATTCGATCAATGCTGAAGCCACGATCGCTTTCCAATCCTATGCAACCACTAAGACTAGAGCCTATATCGAAACTGAATGGAATCAAAAGACCTACGTCAGCCGTCCCGTCGGTATTCGTGGTACTGATGAATTCTTGATGAAGCTTTCGGCTCTCACAGGCAAGCCTATTCCTAAGGAATTGGAAGAAGAAAGAGGTCGCGCCGTTGATGCTTTGACAGATTCCCAGTCTTGGTTGCACGGTAAGCGCATTGCGATCTATGGTGATCCAGACTTGGTAATTGGGTTAGTTCAGTTCTTATTAGAAGTTGGTGCAGAACCAATTCATGTTCTTGTCAGCAACACTAATGCCGACTTTGAAGGCGAGTTACGCGCTTTGCTTGATTCTAGTCCTTTCGGTCAGAACGCCACGATTTGGGGTGGTAAGGATCTGTGGCATATGCGATCGCTCCTCTTCACCGAGCCAGTGGATCTCTTGATTGGCAACTCCTACGGTAAGTATCTATGGCGTGATACCAAGACTCCTTTGGTACGCATTGGCTATCCTATCTTCGATCGCCATCATCTGCACCGCTATTCCACCTACGGCTATCAAGGCGCAATCAATCTACTCAACTGGATTGTAAATACGATCCTTGATGAACTCGATCGCAACACGATCATCCCATCGAAGACCGACATTTCCTACGACTTGATTCGTTAGATTTATGATCCCCCCTAACCCCCCTTGTAAAGGGGGGAAAAGAGATCCCCCTAAATCCCCCTTATGAAAGGGGGGACTTAATAAATTCTCCCCCCTTTCATAAGGGGGGCTGGGGGGATCTCAACCCCAAACCGTAGACAGATTCATTAATATTGCTTATTTAACGAACGCAATCACAGCAGAAAGTACCGCAAGAGGAGAACGATCATGCTTGACATTCAAATTAACGATACAACCCTGAGAGATGGCGAACAGGCTGCTGGTGTAGCGTTTAGCACTGAAGAGAAAATTGAAATCGCCAAATTCCTAGATCGCATTGGCGTACAAGAACTCGAAGTTGGCATTCCTGCGATGGGTGGGGCAGAAACTGAAGCGATCGCCGCCATTAATAACTTAGGTCTAAAAGCAAAACTACTTGGCTGGAATCGTGCTGCAATTTCTGATATTCAAGCTTCAATTGCCTGTGGACTAAAGCGTGTTCATATTTCCGTCCCTGTCTCCGATATGCAGATTGGGCTAATGGCTGATGGTAAACGCGAAACTATACTGGAACGTTTGCAAGAAAGTATTACCTATGCTCTTGATCATGGTTTATATGTATCCGTCGGTGGTGCTGATGCCTCTAGAGCCGATGATCATTTTCTATTAGAAGTAGCAGCTTCAGCAGAACAATGGGGTGCTTCCCGCTTCCGTTTTTGCGATACCGTCGGCATTCTCGATCCATTTAATACCTATCGCAAGATTAAATTGCTAGTCAATGCTCTCTCAATTCCCGTCGAGATGCACACCCATAACGATCTAGGCATGGCTACTGCTAATGCTCTTGCAGGTGTCCAAGCAGGAGCGCGATCGCTAAATACCACTGTAAATGGTTTAGGCGAGAGGGCAGGCAATGCGGCTCTAGAAGAAGTGGTGATGGCGCTAAAACAAATTCACGGTATCGATTTGGGGATTGAAACCCAATGCTTCTGGGAACTGTCGCAACTAGTTGCCTCGGCTTCCCAAAACCCTGTACCACCTTGGAAAGCGATCGTTGGTAGCAATGCCTTTAGCCATGAATCAGGTATCCATGCCGCAGGAGTTCTCCAAAATCCCAGCAGCTACGAGCCATTTAATCCCGATGAAGTAGGTGCGAAGCGTCATCTTGTCGCTGGTAAGCACTCAGGTCGCCATCTCGTAGCGAATTTACTCCAGCAGCAAGGAGTCGATCTTGCTAAGGATAAAGCGCAATCAGTTTTAGATGCGGTGCGGCAGCGATCGATCCAAGTCAAGCGCAGTCTCACTTCCGAAGAATTGCTCAATCTCGTTCAATCAGGGAGGCTTGCCCATGCTGTATAACGATGTGGAACTTGACAGTCCTCCCACCTTTGAGATTGGCACAAAGGTCAGAATTAAGAAATTAATTCGCAATGATGGCACTTTCCCCGGAAAGGAGATTGGTGAAACTCTGGCTAAGAAAGGGGAAGTTGGCTATGTAGTGAATATCGGCACTTTCCTCCAAAGTTCCTATATCTATTCTATCCACTTCCTCTATACAGGGCATATCATCGGCTGTCGTCAAAGAGAATTAGAAATCGTCGAATGAAATGGGTGCTTTGCATTCATTTCTATCTAAAATCATGTCAAATAAGTGGGCGCTTCGCACCCACTTATCTTAAAAATCATCAAGGAAAACTCATGAAAGTCATGCTACGTCGGAATAACATCGGTCATCTAGTGGTTTATGTAGCTAAAAAAGATTTGGAAGAGGAAGTTGTCAAAGAAGAAGAAACCACTGATGGCAAGGTGATGACGCTAGCAAATGGGTGGGAACTTGCCTTTGCTAATCTAGAAGAACCGCTAAATTTACCAAAAACCGTTGAAGCAAGAAGAATTGCTTAAGGACAAAGAAGGACAGTGCTTAGCACTGTCTTTCTTTGCTTTATGGCGATCGCGGGTACATCCCCAGTTTGTAAATGAGTACTACTCCTTTCCCACCGAAGAAATAGATATATAAAACCAAGAAATAGCGTTGCGGCGCGAAGCGCCGCAACGTCTATTCTTTCACTGGGAACGGAGTATAGCAACTCAAAACCAAAAAGATGAGTGGCGGCGCTTCGCGCCGCCACTCATCTTTTTGGTTTTATGTCCAAGGATTAACCAACAAAAATTAGGCGATCGCCATTTCAAAAGTTTGACAGACTGAGATAATTGAGAATTTAGCTTGGGCTTGGGTATAGGCAGTTTCAACGATCCTTTGGGTAGCAGGGAGATCGCTAAAAATTAGATGCATCGCATCAGCGAGTAATTGCGGATCGTTGGGTGGAATCAGTAAACCTGTAACTCCATTTTCGATAATTTCGCTAGTACCGCCACCAATGGTCGCGATCGCAGGACGTTTTGATAGTTGAGCCTCGACAATGACGCGACCAAAGGGTTCGGGAGCCGTCGAACAATGGGCGATCGCATCACAAGCTTTCATTAAAGCGGGAATATCTTGCCGAAATCCGAGCCAATGGACACGACCTTTGAGACTTTCTTGGGCAGCAATATTTTTGAGCTTCTCAGTATATTCCGCTTCTCCAAAGAGTGCATCACCCACTAACAACACATGCACATCAGGCAGTTTACTAGCAGCCTCTAACAAAACATGTTGTCCTTTCCAATAGGACAGACGGCTAAACATACCAATCAAAGGGTGATCGCAGGGAAGCCCTAGTTCTTCGCGCAAAGTTGCTTGATTATCATTAATTTGGTCAAACTTTTCACTATCAAATCCGTTATAAACCGTGCGGAGTAATTTGCGATTGCCTCCTGCGGCAAGAAAAGCTTCCCCTGTGGCTTGAGAGTTAACGATCACTCTGGTGGCAAACCAATTAGCTAACGTGACTGCAATCTTGCGGTTTGTAGCGCTAAAAATATTTGCCGTCAAAATATCGTGCAAGTGCCACACGACAGGTGCGCCGCCAAATAATCGAGCGATCGCAGCGACCACAAATCCTTTTTGGTTATTGGCATGAATTAAATCAAAATCTTTGCTTTTTTTAGCAACTTGTTTCCCCAGTCTCCAGAGATCACCAATGGATTTGAGTGAAGCTAATCCGCTTGATACTTTCACCTCAGCAAGCGATCGCGATGCTTGCAAAACCTCAACTTTTACGCCTAAATCTTCGAGTCGATTTTTTAAGATGCCATCAGTGAGCAGTACTACTTGACTAGTCTCACGATAAGCATGGGCAAAGTCGAGTAAACAAAGCTCTCCCCCACCTAAGACTGCGGTATAGCTAACAAACAAAATTTTTTTGTTCATACTTATTTAGACGGAACAATAAATTTAAAACAATAATCTATGAATACATTATTGAGCGATTATATGAAGCTGATCGCTTAATTAATAAACTATTCTGCAAATCTTCTTATATTTAGTTATCTTCAGTTGATCGCTTTATCATGGATAAATCTGCATCTCAGTCTACCTCTAAACCCATACTAAATAGAGGATTTCTAGTGACCTTAGGAATTCTCGCAGTAATCGCCGCTATTGCCAGACCCTCAGCACGTTGGGTTAAAGCTCAATATGATACTTATCAAGCTAATAACACTGTTCTAACAGCTAGTGAGAACAAATATAAAGAATTACTCCAGCGCATTGAAGCAAATCAGCCCAATAAATCTGTGAAAATCTCATCAACTAATGGCTCAGCGATTTCCGAAAAAATTTTTCAGACAGCTTTATTACCTGACATTTTAGGTAGAAGTAGTCGTTATGAACCCTACACCAGTAACGGCACGCTTGCTTGTGCCCGTATGGTAAATATGGCGATCGATCGCGCTTTGGGCTATCAGGTGGGACAAAATACTCTTTATGTACCTTCTATGGTTGAAGATCTAGACAAGGGTAAGGGCAAACGCATTGACCAAAATCAATCTATACGCGGTGATATAGCCATTTCCAATGGTACAGACTATGAAAAGGGACTTTGGCATATGGGCATTTGTATGAATGATGGTTGCAGCTTGGTGCTGTCCAACTCTCCTTTTAAATCTGAATTTTCTTGGTTAACAAACTCAAATTTCGACGGAGCCTTTGATCAATATCCAGGTAAAACTACGTTTTATCGAATTGTCCAGAAAGCTGCAAAAGATTAGTTTAGTGTCAATATAATCATAGGCAAATCAGCTATCTAGTAATTTATAGAATATCCGTAACAGTAAAAGCCTCACAAAGCCAGGTTAATTATGCCTCTTTTATCTAATCAAATTTTTCAAACAGTAGAATTACTACTGATAGAAGTTTAGCCTTACCTGATAAATTTGGCATAATCTTCCAGCCATTCTGATTTAGGATTTAACTCAAATTTCGTCACTTCTATCATTGCTAATAGCAACGATTTTTGTTTCATCGCCTTTTTACGGTAGATAGTTCCTTCCTGCTGTTTGTTCACATAATTCTCCCAAGAAACATCTGTTAATACAGATACACCGATATTAGTAATCATTTGCTGCCTCATTTTTAGATGCTTATTAAATAATTCCTCTAGACTAAGATTAGGATAATAAATACGTAAACTTCTGGGTTTACGCCAGAAACCGTAAGCAATACTAGCTGTAATACTTACCTCTTGATTAATGCTACTTAATGTCCAGTCTTGCTCTAGGCTACTCGTGATTGAGGCGTTTCTAGCAAATGATTCTCCAGTCGCTTTAAAAACTTCGTTTACTTCTGCATAACAATAATTGACTGGATGAGCAAAACATCTCGCAAAACCTGGGGATTGTGGGATTTTATAATCCATAATCTGTACAAATCCGAGAAGCTTTAATCGATCAGTTTGATTTTGAAACCAATTAAAATTTAAGAGTGGATAATCTTCAATAGTAGTAGTTTCATAATTAAATTGATCTGGTTGTGATCTGATTAGTTTTTCCTTAATATCAGACAGCAACCATATGAAACAAATAAACAGAAAAAAAGCAATTATACTAGCTGTTTTCCATCCATAAAAGTGAAAAGCAACTGCAATAGTCAAAGCAGAAGAAAGAGCATATCCTCTAACTTGCGACCAAAAATTTTGTGTCCCATCACTTAGTTTCATGTTGTTTTCTATTATTTGCTAATATTTATAGTAAATTAGTCAGATGATTTTGGTGCGTTGGTATTTAGTAACCCAATAAAATCTTCAAAATCAAGATTTTTATTATTGGCAAATCCTGATTTCAAAATTTCATTTCTGGAAGTTCTAGCCTTGAGATCGGTGGGTTTAAAGTTTAGCCAACGGGTATAGCCATCGATCGCCTCAAACCAATATCCAGCTTCAGCATAAATCTTGGCGCGATCGCGAATAGTCAAGGCAAGTTTCAAGGATTTTTGAAGCTTCTCATCAGGTGGGGTATAAACAATCCATCCGCTTGCCGTAATTTCCTTAGCACGTTTATCCTTTACAGTAATTTGCCAACGATAGGTTTTAGATGGTTGCAAAGAAGCGGCGATCGGTATTTTGAAGCTAGACAAACCGCTAGACATTTTTAGATCGGTTTGAAAAATCGTAATCGATTTATCTTCCTCTGAGGTTGTGAGGCTAAACTTCCCTACAAAAGTATTTTTCGCGTTTACTTTAGACGAATTGTTTTCGAGATTATCAATTTCTGATGAAGAAGCTTGAGTATTTTGGTCGTGTAAATGCCAATAAAGCGTAGGTTGTGAAATCGCTGTTCTTGCCCCATCTTCAGGCGTAATCAAGATCAGTAACGGCAGTTGCTGCTTTTTCAATAAAGGCAATTTACTATCTCTAGGCACAGCTCGAATCGTACCAAAGACTCGAACCATACCTCTGTCTGGATTGACAAGTCTTGTACCTCCGCCTGTGCTTGCAGTTTTGGGTAACCCTAAGCCATAATTAGTGCCGCTAAACTGGGCTAATAGCCAAGTTTGCGCGATCGCATCTAATCGTAGTAAGTCGCTAGGTACTGCAACACTCGACAAAGAACAGATCAGGATTGTAAAGACCCTACTAAGACAAGTACGAAAAGTTAGCTTGTTAGTTACAGCAGTCAAAGAATTTCTTTGAGGAATAGATACTTTACATCTCATAAATTTCAGAGCTATGCGCGTAAAATGGCTAGTAAGTATTTGCTAAGTAATAGCAGTCATAGCATATGAGCATCACTTTATCTAAATCAACTCATATTGAGCTAGAGCAAAAGTTACTATTGCCAAGGATCTATAGTTGGCAAGAATTTGAGGTGCTAGAAAATCTGTTAGCAACAGGTGGCTTTCGCGTTACTTATCTTGATGGTTGGATTGAACTGATGACTGTTGGTGAACCCCACGAATTGATTAAGAAATCTCTAGCAATTTTGTTAGAAGCCTATTTCATTATTCAAGGAATTGAGTTTATACCTGTGGGGAGTGCAACTCGTCGCGGTGAAGAAAAGGGGACATCCTTTGAGCCTGACGAGTCTTATTATTTGGGTGAAAAGAAAGCTAATCCTGATCTAGCGATCGAGGTGATTTTAACTAGCGGCAGTTTGGAAAAACTAGAGAAATATCGTCGCTTTGAGATTCCTGAGGTCTGGCTTTGGGAAAATAATCAACTGCAAGTGTATGCTTTCATTTCTTCGGAATACCATCTTGTCCCCCGTAGCCAACTTTTACCTGATCTCGATCTTGAACTGTTAGTCAGTTGTGTGCAGATGTCATCACGGTTAGAAGCAATGAGAGCTTTTCGCAATGGTCAAAGTTATTCATAAATGGATACCTAAACTCAACTGATACAGCCGATAGCAGTTCTAATATGTATTAATTGCTTAAGGATATATGAGAACTTGCGATTTCCAAAACTCTGCATCGGAGGCATTGGCAAGATCCTGATCTATTTTTTGTTGATGATCGAAATAGTATGCTAGTGCGGATAGTACCTGTGAGGGTCGCAAATGGCTAAGAATTGCCAAAATTTCATCAACGCTCATACCCATTTGGTAATATCCTGCGATCGCTCGAACAGAGATACGAGTACCTTCAATAATTGGGACTCCCCCTAAGATTGTTTTGTTAGCTGTAATGTATGGATAAATTGTTGTACTGAGTGTCATTGCTTAATCCTCTTTATCAAACATTTTATTTCCCATTCCCATCCAAACACTCGGCGATCGCATTTAACTCTGTTATTCCTTTGACTAAGCGATCGCGTAAAGCATCGTCAAGCTTGGGATTTTGCAAAGCTACCTCTTGAAAGGCGGCTAACCACTTGGCGATCGGGACATGGCTAACGGCGGCGCGTAGTCCCATATTGGTTAGCACTGCCAGATAAAAGCCTTTGAAATCGTCGGGATAGCCATAGTCATAGAATCCATGTATTAGCTCTAGTTTTTCGGGTGTGTAGGCTTCGTATTGTTCTAGGGTGATTGGGGTGCGATCGAGTTGGGGTTGGGGGAGGGGTGGTTGGGGCATTTGTTATTAGATATCGCTAAAGTTATCTTTAAATTCACTTAAAGTCTTACTCAAAGTGGTTGTAGGACATTCTTCTATCTTGTCAACATTTCTAATAATGAAATGAACACTGTTATCTCTCCCAATTTTGCCTTCCCAATCAATCTTAATAAGGATGTGTTCAGCCGCAGATTTTGTGTTTTCTATTGTTACTTTAATAGCATACGAGTAATTACTGAGACTGTTCAAAACACTCATCTCAAATGAATCATCAGGCAGTTTAATATCATCGGCACAGTTAGGGATAAGGGTGACTGTTAGACCCATTTCAATAAGCTCATCTCGCAGTTTGACTAGCCTAGTAAAAACCTCAGTTTGCATGAAGTCTAGGACTATCTCTGATTCGCGGATAGCTCTCTCCTCTTCAGTTGCCGACTTGTCTAATACCTGTAATTTTTCTTTCCAATTCATTTTTTACCTCTTGATTAAGATTTAAACCGCTTATAGCAAGCCAGTTGTTTCATATCAGTCACTCCTCAAATCATCTAAAAATTCAGAAGCAGGATCGACACCTGTAACTAACAGGTAATCTCTCGCACGGGTACAAGCAACATAGAGCAGATACCTCTCGGTGTTGTAAACCTCCTCGAGATCGGGTTTGTGATAGCGCAACTAGGGCACTGGACAGTTAAAGCGTTCGACGTATTTGCGTTTTTTTAGTCAGCATGAAATAGGCGTTTCAGCACCTATTCCTGATTAGCTGACCAATGCCTAGTTCAGTTTGGTTTAAATTTAGCCTTGACTGAAGCTCACCTATTAAATTTGTATAACTTTATTACCTGTAACTTCATAAAAGCCGAGATTTATCAAGTGATATATGAATTATATCAGATACTTTTTAGTTTTTACATAGCAAAAAAGCAACGTTTATGAATTTGTATCAATAGATAAGTGATTAATTCGTGCAAAGAGCATAAAGCTTTGAGTCGCAACCATTTCGATTTTTTCGCTTGCTGAAAACCACCACTTAACTTTCTTGCAAACCGCGATAAAAGTCTTTAACAATAGACTGCAATCATCGATCGCCATACAAGAATGATGGAGATATTGCTATATTTATAGCGATCGCTTGATTAGAGAATAAATGTTTAAGTTTGCTCACAAACTTGCTGGCTTAGCAATTTATACAGGGCTATGTCTAGGATTCGCTAGCACCATATCGCCCATCACATCACCCGCATTTGCCGAAGATAGCAGCCTTGGTATTGTCATGCGGCGCGGACATTTGCGAGTGGGCATCGATGCAGCGATCGGTGGTCCCTACATGTTTTGGAATGCCAAAACCCAATTTTATGATGGCTTTGAGCTAGAAATCATCCAAGAAATTGCCGCAAGACTAAATATTGAGCCACGTCCAATTAATATCCCTTGGACAAACCAACCTGAAAATTTAGCTTCTCGACAGGTCGATATTCTGCTCAGTGCAAGGGAAGAAGGAGCCTTAGAAACAGGCGAGACTAAAGGCAAATTTATTGAAACTGTGCCTTATTATCGTAATACTCAACGTTTGCTGATCCGATCCGATGGGACACAAATCAAATCCTTGCGCGATATGATCGGCAAGCGAGTTGGGGTTGTGGCAAATAGCGGAGGCGCAGCGATCGCCGAAACCTATAATAAAAACAGAGGCAATGCCATTCGCCTGTTTTCATCACGGGATCTTGATCGTATGGTGATCCAACTCCGCGATCGCCAACTTGATGCAATGATCCTTGACGAACCCGTGGCAGTATGGCAAGTACGCAACAATCCCAACTTTATAATTGTTGGGGAGCCATTAATTCCGATCCGCCTTGTGGCGATCGTCAACAAAGATGATGTCTCACTTAAAAAAGCTATAGACAAGGCTTTAACAGAGATGCGTCAAGAGGGTAAACTCGAACAGATACTTAAGAGGTGGAACCTGTGGGAAAGCCAGAAAACTTTAAAATCGACAAAGGTCTTGCCAGTTACGGTATTAGCGATCATTACGCCATACTCGGTTTACCAATGACCACTGATGCCGCGCAAATTCGCAAAAAATTTCTGAAGCTGGCGAAGATTTTGCATCCTGATGTATTTGGGAGAACCCCCGAAGAGAAAGAAACTGCTACCAAATATTTCTCAAAGATGGTTAGCCCAGCCTATCAATTGCTCAACCACGATCGCGAACGCGGTGAATATTTAGCAACTTTGAGAATGTTTGCCCAAAACAAAAAACAAAAGGAAGAAGTACCTACCCTCAGTTCCGAAATTGCTCAAAAACTGTATCGGATTCCCCACGAAATCACTTACAAGCAATATGTCGAGCAGATTTCACCCAAGCAATATGAAACCCTTGACTCGATCATGGAGTATACCGCTACTCTCAGCGAGTTAAATCTCGTATATTTATTTACCCAAACTAGTCTTGGCTTTACGTCAGGTAGCAGTAGCGCCGTTGCATCGCCTGCGGTCAATCAGAGTGCTAACGCCGAGGCAACTCCTGCGGCTAAACCTGCCCAGTCACCTGCACTGCGTAATCTGAACATGGCAGAACTATTTATCAGTAAGAAACAATGGACTGATGCCCTCAAAGAACTGCTTAGTGCCGAAAAAATCGATCCCAATAATGCCAAAGTCTATGCACTCAAGGGTTTAGTGCAGATGAATCAAAATGCGGCAGCGATCGCCAAGTCAAGCTTTCAAAAAGCACTCAAACTCGATCCTAAAGAACCAACTGCTCTCAAATACATTAATCAGGTGAATGCAGCTACAAAACCACCAGAGAAACCACCAGAGAAGAAGGGCGGTCTATTTGGCTGGGGTAAAAAATAGCTGACAAATTTCTCGCTAAAGGTAGTAGTTTTTAGTCATTTCAATTACAGCGAGGCAGCAAAGTTGGATTTCCGCAAATTAAAATACTACCGACATAATTCTCTGATTTTAGTTGTTAGCGGCGATCGCCAACTTTTAGCGGTGATCGCCGAAGTTCTAACAACTGAAAAATATAATTTCATTACGGAAACCAGTGGCGAGAAAGCATGGGAAATAATTCTGGAAAAGAAACCTGCAATTGTCATCGCTGATTGGACAATCCCAGATGTCTCAGGTTTAGCCCTTTGTCATCGGGGCAAAGCAAATCTTGAACATCCCGAATTGCTGTCAACATACTTTGTCTTGATCATCGAAGCTTCCAACTCTCAACAACGACAAATCGCTTTAGATACAGGTGTCGATGAATTTCTCAATAATCCTATAGATCACGCTGAACTAAAGGCACGATTGCGGACAGGACTCCGCCTTACAGCTTTAACCCAGTCTTTAACTTGGACAAATCAAAGATTGCTAGCTCAAAATGACTTACTGGATGCTCTGAGCTTGTCTGATCCTTTAACCAAGGTCTTAAGTGAGCAAGCCTTTGCGGGGATAGGGCAAAAGATAATGTCGCAATTTAGAGGGTTTGGCACTTACAAAAGTTACAGTTATCTAAGTGTGTTGATTATTGATATTGATCGCTTTAACTCTATTGTCCAGTCCTACGGCGAGAAAATTGGGGATGAAGCAATCAAAGCGATTGCAGGTCGATTAAGCCATAGTTGCACCGCAAATAGTTTGGTTTATCGTCATGGTTTAAATGAGTTTGCCTGTGTTACCCCTCACTATGATGCAGAGAGTGCCAGCCAACTTTCGCTCAATCTTCTTGCTAGTATTCGTAGTCATCCGATCGCGGTTTCGTCGGGCTTATTATTTCCTCTGACCATTAGTATTGGTGGCGTAGTCGCAGCTCTAGAAAATCAGAATCAGCAGATGCATGATATCAATTTTGATGAACTGGTTGCCCTAGCTGCGCGATCACTACTTCAAGCCCAAAAATCTGGTGGCGATCGCAACTATATTGAAATCTCTGGCTAATTATTTTATGCGTAGAACCAAATTTCAGTTCTTTACAGCAGCTCTACTCACATTCTCGATTGCTCAGGCGATCGAGTTGTGTGTTAGCGATCGCCAACTAGATACATTCCCACTCAAAGATCAGCAAGTCTACGCAAAAAGTAGTGCTGGTCGAAGTCGTGGTGGCTCTTTCACCCGTTCAGCCCCTTCTAGTTCTAGTACCTCTAAATCATCAACCCCATCTAAATCATCAACTCCTTCTAAATCATCCACACCAACATCTAGCCCTTCTAAAGATCGCGACTCATTAAACATCCCTAGCCAACCATCATCAAATAGACCCTCAACCATTGTTGCTCCCGTAATTATCAATAATTCATCTAATAACTCACCATCTAATCCTTACCAAACAACAAATTCAGCATCTTCGAGTGGTGTACCTTGGTTTGTCTGGGCGATTATCTTGCTGACGGGTGGGGCGATCGTCTACTTTATAATTCGGTCGTTCATGATGCCCTCTAAACAGAGTGGGGCAGGGCATGACTTGGGGAATGACACATTTACCATTAGCAAGTTACAAGTTGCACTTTTTGCCCAAGCTCGTGAGGTGCAAGCTAGATTAACGGAGTTAACTCTTGAAGTTGATACGGATACACCAGAAGGATTAATGACTTTGATGCAAGAGTCGGCACTTGCCTTAATGCGTACCCCGGAAAATTGGACACATGTTTCTGCCAGTTCGCAAGCAGTCCATCGAGATCAAGCTGAAGAGGTTTTTAACAAACTTTCGTTAGAAGAGCGTACTAAGTTTAGTGAAGAAACCTTAGTCAATGTCAGTGGTCGAGTTTCCCATCGATCAACGGTGATCGCCTCTCCAGACAAAGATCCATCTGCTTATATTGTGGTAACTCTGTTAATAGGTACTGAACATGATCAACCACTGTTTGGTGAGATCAGAAATACGCAAGAGTTACGCCAAGCATTAGAGGCAATCGCTTCGATCTCATCTAGTCATTTGTTAGTGTTTGAGTTGTTGTGGAGTCCTCAAGCCGATACAGATAGTCTTACCTACGATGAGCTACTGACGGAATATAGCAACATGATTCAGATTTAGGGAACCCAAAGAGAAGAAGGGAGGCGCGAAGCGCCTCCCTTCTTCTCTTTGGGTTTGATAGGTTTTTATATAATGGGGCAATAACGACTTTAGTCTTTGTGGCGTGAAGCCTTAATTTGATCGATAAAAAATTCTTCGAGGGTTTGGCGGGCTAGCTCAATCGCGATCGCCTTTGCGCCAATACTCGCAATATAGGTCAGAAATTCTGGCAGATCCTTCGCTAATTGACCATGCCAAGTATCATTCTGGAAGATTAAATGCTCTAACCAAGGTTTTAACTCTTCCTCAGAGCCACCGCGCCCACTGACCTGATAGGACTGCTCTGTACCCAGTAACTCGTTTAATGTCCCCATCGCCACTAGTTCACCTTTGTTGAGGATGCCAATGCGATCGCAGATTAACTCCACATCAGACAAAATATGACTGTTAAAAAATACAGTTTTGCCCTGATTTTTGAGCATCAAAATAATTTCGCGTACCTGATAGCGACCAACAGGATCGAGTCCAGACATTGGCTCATCAAGAAACACAATTTCGGGATCATTGATCAAAGCTTGGGCGACCCCGATCCGCTGCACCATACCTTTAGAATATTGGCGCAGTTGCTTTTTCCTTGCCACTGATTGAGATAAACCGACAAGATCTAGCAAATCAGCAATACGTTGACGACGTAAAGATGGCGCAACCCCAAACAAACTACCAATAAAATCAAGCAGTTCCCATCCTGTCAAATAATCGTAATAGTAAGCATTTTCAGGTAAATAACCGATTGACTGCTTAGCGGCGCGATCGCCGAGGGGATATCCTAAAATTTCACCAGTTCCTGATGTGGGCTTCACAATACCCAATAAAATCTTTAATAAGGTGGTTTTGCCTGCCCCATTTGGACCAAGTACACCAAAGGTTTCGCCTTGACGAATGGTTAATGAAAAATCCTGTAAAGAACTAATTTTTTGATTTAACCAAAAGCCAGTACGATAAATTTTGCTCAAGCCGTCCGCTACAATAGCGTTGCTCTGAATAATCTGTTGCTGAGATTCATTAGTCAATACTTCTACCATGGCTACCGATCTAAAGCTGCAAAGTTCATGCTTTAAAACACTATTTTAACGTCAGTTCGGGCTAATTTAAAAATGGGGATAATCTTGATGTTTACAGTTTAAATTCAGCTTTGAGACTCTAAATGATTTAGGATTGCTAAATAAGCTGAATTTGGGGATAAAGATAAAAATCGTTACTTTACTAATAGAGATGTATTAATAGATAACCTATACAATGTAATGAAACAAGGCTAGATAGCGCCCAGCTATGAGTAATATTTTTTTGCTGCCACCAAACCTAGACAAGAAAGAGCGTTTTGCTGCTTCTTGGGAATATTTGCTAGAAAATATTCAAGACTTAGGTCAGGATTTCGTTGACTTTTTAACACAGCGATCGGGCAAGCCAAGTTCAACCTTTGTTAAAGCTGTTAGCTATCCTTCTTTTACGTCAGACATCCAACCTGACGTAGTTTTAGAATGTCAAGATTTTGATATTCTCTGCGATCATCGTTTGGAAAGTGAGTTAAACAAGCTTTCTCTAGAAGCATTATTCATTTTGGCTAAGTCTCAGACTAAACAGACTTATATAGCAGTAATTAGCAATAGTTATTGTCTAATCGAGCCTGAAATTTTAGCTAGTGATTCAGCAAAACAGCATTATCTACAGCCCCACGATGAAGTAAATTCATCTATGCCATATTTTTGTTGGCAAGATGTATATGCTTTGGTAGCTCAAAAGCCAGATCGCCTTGCCCATGAGTTTTCAGAATATATGCATTTCATGGATATGCAACCTTGGCAACATAGTCAATGGGGGGAGCTATTTCTTAATCCTGATGTGGCAAAAACTTTTAGTCAGCAATGGGCGAAAACAATTCATTATTTCCAAGAAATGAAGATTGAAGCGAAACCGAGTGGGTATAGTGCCTTAGAGGTTATTTATCCTTTACCTTGGTTACAATTGCTTTATATCTATGCAGCGCGATCTGTAAGTCATAGCGATCTCCATTCTGTGAGTCCTTATCTGGTCGCGACAATTTGGATTAAGGGGGACGCGAAAACTCAGATTCAGGCTTTTCATGGTATTTCTGATCGCTTTACGCTATCAGACAATAATCATATTACGGTCGAGATTAGAGCAAGTCTTGCAGATGGTCTATGGATGATCAAAACTGGTAGTCGTCCCAAACTAGCTGCGACATATTACACATCACTCGATCGCCTTGTCGCATCAGATTCTAAGCAAATGCAGCAAAATCTGTTGGCTTTTACTAAGGCAGTCTTTACTCATGCTCAGAGCATAGAAAGCTAAAGGCTTTTAGGCTTTTGAGCATAAGTAAAGACTGCGGCTCTAAATAGCCACAAAAGTGACGGCGCTTTGCGCCGTCACTTTTGTGGCTATTTAGAGCCTTGGGTAACTTCCACGTAGATATTTTCAAGGCGGACTGGTTGGCGCATAATTGAGTCAATTGTGATGCCTTCAAAACATTCTAAAATTTCTTTCAGCTCCATTACCTTGGGTAGCCAAAAAGCTAAATCCCGCCCGTAGTAGCGATAGGCGAACCCCAACTCGATCGCCCTAGCGATCGCCAAATCTTCAGTGGGTGTACAAATAATCGCAATTTCTTTAGCAGGGACATGTTGACGCAGTTCTTTGAGACTCCCTTCTGCAAGCAAACTACCTTGTTTAATAATGCCAATTCGCTGACAGAGACGCTCGGCTTCTTCGAGCATGTGGGTAGTCAATAAAATGGCTGTATCTTGACTTCTAAGTTTACGAATCAATTCCCAGACTTCATAACGAGCTTCAATATCCAGTCCTGTGGTCGGTTCATCGAGTACGACTAATTGCGGCTGATGCACAAGGGCGATCGCCATGCTCAGACGACGTTGCATTCCACCACTCAGAGTATCGGCAATACTTTTAGCGCGATCGCCTAGCCCCACTAGTTCTAAGCAGTACTGAGCTTGCTTGCGACAAGCTTCATTACTCAGTCCATAAAGCTGCCCAAAAAACCGTAAGTTTTCTTCGCAGGTTAGGCTCTTATAAAAAATATTTTCCTGAGGAGCCACGCCAATCAGCGATCGGGTTGCACTTGATACCTGTAGCTCATTCATTGTGACAAAGCCACGATCAGCTTGAATCAAACCACACAAAATACTAATCGTAGTAGTTTTACCAGCTCCGTTTGGACCTAGTAACCCATAGACTTCGCCTGCCTGAATAGCAAAACTTAAGTCCTGTAAAACTTGCTTCTTTCCATAAGATTTACAGATTTTGCGAACTTCTAGCACAGAATATCTATCTCTTTAAAGTAATGATTAAAGTATAGCAATCGCGATTAAAAAACCACCAAAGAAGAAACATCGCTGTTTCTTCAAACCCAAAAGAGTAATGGCGGCGCTTCGCGCCGCCATTACTCTTTTGGGTTTTGATTGTCAAGGATTGCTATATACCAACACCCAAAATGGCGTAGCCATTTTGGGTGTTGGTATTAGTACTGTAATATGCTGTACTCACCCTGAGGCAGTAACAATGTAGACTCGATTTGACTCTTGACTAAGGGGCTGACATATTCAGCATTATTCAAGCACTCGATCAAAAGCTTGTTAGCATCATGATATATTCGCAACACGTTAAGCTGATTGTCACTGAACTGCCATTCTTGCGAACTTTTACGGTGCTGAACGATTAAATTCCGTAATTTTTTTGACCAATCTAAACCCTTAGCTTGCCACCATTTCGCAAAAGTCTCTCGATTTTTAGAAGGATCGGGAAATTTTTGACGCAAAAACTGTAAGCCTCTTTGGAGATCTGGCTCAAGTATGCAAGCCAACTCTAAAATAGGATGATTAGCAAAATATAAAGCCAAGTCCAGATTGAGTGCCAGATTAATTGTATAGTCGATATCCACCTCTGTTTCCATTGTATTTTCATTGCCCAACGCTTTACTGCGAGCGCGTTCTAAGGATCGGGAATGAGCGATATCTAAGGCGCGGGCGCGATCTAGCGATCGCGTATTTTCTAAATCAATATCTAAATATAAAGCCCGAATCGTCACGGCTTTGTAAGGGGTTTGGATCTGAATTGACTGTTGATTAACCCATGTCAGAAATGACTGCAATTGCGGATCTTGACTCACCAATTCATCAATTTTGCGTTTCATCATCTTTAACATGTAATCGGCTTGCTGGGAAATACTAACGGTCATCACGATCACACCATGCCAACGCTTAAGGTATATGCGCTCGAGCAAATATTTTTGAGCAGCACTAGGCGTACTATTGGCAATTCGATAGGCGGCAAGATAATCATGCAATGTCGTATGGGTGAGGGCATAAATTCCTTTCGCACATTCAATCAATAAGCTATGTTGCCACTTGAAAATCTGAAAAATCTGATCATAATTAATTGCCAACTTGGATAAGTTGTGACTGGCTGCAATACAGTCCTGAAAGTCATCCTCAAGTTGATTGTTTTGCCACACATAACCATGGCGATCAAGCGACACGATCGCTACATAGGAAAGTAAGTCTAGTTTTTGAGAAGTTGATAATGCTTGATTTGGAAAACTAGACAAGCATTTAGTCTGCTCCCATTTGGTCAATAGGAGATTTAGTATTTCTTGATAAAAGTTAGGTTTAAGATATTCATAACTGTTAAAGACAGTACAAAGATGCGTTAGTAATAGAGGGTTACTGGCTATTTCTGCTAATGGTTTATTTGTGGCAAGTAATTGTTGAAATTTTTCATTTTTTTTCGGCTTGTCAGAGCAAGTAGTTTGAAACCATTTACTAGCAAATGTGCTAATTTGTGATTCTTCAAAAGGTGCTATTTCTACTGTCGAAAATGACTCTAAGATATGACCATAGATCGGATTACGTGTGGCAACTACGAAGCGATTCTTAGGATAGCGATCGCTAAATCTCAAGATTTTTTGAGCAATTTCTGCACGATGTATTTCTGGTAGATCATCTAACTCGTCCCAAAGCAATAATAGGCGTCCTTGATTTACTAATTGATCTAAGACTTTGGGATCTAAAAATTCATCGGACAATCCATAATTAATCAGTTGTTGCTTTAACCATAAAAGCGGATCACCAATATCAGGCAACGAAACAAGCGATCGCAAAGGCAAAAGTAAAGGCAAATATTTAGGCAAAATATTACCTGTGATACATGCCATTGACCAATATTTAAGTAATGTCGTCTTTCCTGAGCCTAAACCGCCAACCAACAAAATTTGTTTAGATTCTTCTAAAGCTTGATTTGCGGGAATTGTGGGCGGATGAAGTTTGTCTAGATAAAAGCGATCGTATTGCTCAGGAGATACATTTGCAAAAGCTTCATTGAGATCAAGATGTTGACTGCTTGGTAAAGTAGCAAAAACATTAGTCTCTGTATATAAATTATGTAAACAGAGTGGAGTATTCAGATCAATTATTCTGAGGCGATCGCATTGACGGACCAACGCAGACGAGATATTTTTACGAATTGTTTGTAATGATTTGTCAAGTCCAAATTCAACACTTTTAGGTAAGCTATCACTTGAACTTTGAGAAGTTTTCTCTATAGTTAGATTATTATTTGAGTTGGCGATTGGTACAGCATTATTAACTGTAACAATGCTGTTAGTAGATGCATTAGGGGGTTGAAGATTTGAGGTTTCTATGTTTTCTATCGACTTTTCTATCGATAGATCCTGCACGGGGTTTATCGAAATGTTTAGCTTTCCACAAACTAAATCGTAGGTATTGCGATCGACTATTTCTCCATTCAAGAAATTCTCGACTAGTTGCACAGCCAAACTAAGCTCACTCGCCAACTGTAAAGGCGTGTATCCTCTAAGGGTGAGTTCTTCTTGTGCTTTGCTAAGGATATCTGAAGATGCTCTTAGCATTAAGGCTGCAACCATATTTTTAACCCCTATTTTGCTAACTTCATCAAAAACTTGCTTTAATCAATTCTATTAGTTGTGGGCGCAAAGCGCTCGCAACCTCATTAACCTATTATCTAATACGAGAAGTCTATTCCTGTGAGTTTTTTAACATTAGCGATTGATGTGGGTGGAAGTAGTATCAAAGCGATCATCTTGCAAGATGATGGTACTCCAATCTCAAGGCGATCGCTTATTTATACTCCCCATCCTGCTACCCCAGATATTATTGTAGCGACCCTAATCGACTTAATCGCCAAACAGGGAGAATATGATCGTATTTCCATTGGGTTTCCTAGTGTGGTCGAGCATGGGGTGACAAGGGGCGCAATTAATTTACATGCTGATTGGGATGGATTTCCTTTGGAGGAAGTACTGCACAGCCAACTGGGTAAACCGATCAGGATTGCTAATGATGCCGATGTGCAGGGATGCGGGGCGATCGCGGGGAAGGGCGTAGAGTTAGTAATTACTTTAGGTACTGGGTTTGGATCATCACTATTTTTTAATGGCAAGCTATTACCAAATCTGGAACTAGGTCAGCATATTTTTGTTGGCAGTGAAACCTACGAAGACTGTTTAGGACAAGCATCTCTAGATCAAATTGGTGCGGAATTGTGGAATATCCGATTGCTAGAGGCGATCGGCACGCTCTATAAATTATTTAATTACGACAAACTTTATATCGGTGGTGGCAATGCTCGCTTAGTTACCTTAAATTTGCTACCAAATTTGATGGATAAAGTCGCGATCGTTTCCAATGATTTAGGACTTATCGGCGGACTTGCCCTATGGAAATCTAGTTAACGTAAGTAGGTTGTTGGAATTAAATGTAGGATGTGTTAGCGATCGCGTAACCCATCATCTTTGCCCAATAGATGCATTAACGCATCCTACAAATAATTAAGCCTTTCTACTTATGAATGCAGTCGAAATTGAATTGGTTGGTGGGGTGCTGCAACGCAATAATATTCATCTGAAGGTATGTGAGTTGGGTGAGGTGGGGGCGACGTTGACGGCGTTGCGGAAAAGTTCAGCCACGACTAACACAAGGCGAAGTTTATTCTGGCGACCGATGGTTTGGACTTTGAGGCGGAAAATCCGGTGGATGGGGAGACGATCGCCTGTGCATATTCAGACTTTGCGGATCATTTTGGCTTTTTCTTGCCCTTGACAGGGATTACGACGGTTAAGCAAATTCGCGAAAATGCCTTTGATATTAAGGCGACGGGGCGGCTGAATCGGCTTTATGTGGAGTTGTTGAAGGATAATCCTAATTAGGACAAGGGCGATCGCCTTGAAGATTTTAATCACTTTATGGCGCGGTTGATTTTCTGCTTTTTTTGCGGGGGATACGAATATTTTTCATGGGGGATGGGTTGTTTACGCAGGCGATCGCGCAGATGAGTGATGGTGAAAACACCCATGAGGTTTTGGCGGAGTTGCTTCGGGCGATGGCGATACCATTACAGGAGCGCGGGGCGTTGGGGATGCACTATACGAGTGTGCCGAATATCCTGAAGGTGCTGAATCCGTTGTTTCTTGATGATCTGCGCACTCAGCTTGAGGCGGCGGGGGACAATGGGCGGAAGTTGTTAAATTTGCGGCAACCGTTGGCGAAGATTCGGGTGTTTGATCCTGCTTGTGGGTCGGGGAATTTTTTGGTGATTGCGTATAAGGAGATGCGATCGCTTGAGGCGGAAATCAATCGGCGGCGGGGTGAGGCGGATCGCAAGTCAGATATTCCGTTAACCAATTTTCGGGGATTGAGATTCGCCATTTTGCAGTGGAGGTGGCGCTGTTGGCGTTGATTATTGCGGAGTATCAGTTGTATTGCGGTAAATGTTGTCACTGGCGGAGTTTTTGCCGTTAAAGAGTGATAATTGGATTACTTGTGGGAATGCGTTGCGGTTGGATTGGTTGAGTCTGTGTCCGCCAACGGGGAAGGGGGTGACGGTGCAGCGTGAGGATTTGGATTTGTGGCAAGAGACGCGGGATGAGGCTGAGATTGATTTTGTGAATGAGGGTGGTGAAACTTATATTTGTGGGAATCCGCCATATAAGGGAAACGCAAAAAAGACTACTGAACAGAAGGAAGATTTGCAGCCCCTTTTAAATCGAGAAGTCGATAAGTGGGGCTTATTAGACTATGTATGTGGTTGGTTCTTTAAGGCTTTTGAATATTCCCAACATACTAAAACCCACTTTGCATTTGTAGCAACTAACAGTATTGCCCAAGGTCAGCACGTTTCAAATTTTTGGAAATCTCTTTTTGAAAAAGGTTTGAAATTTACTTTTGCAGTCAGAGCGTTTAAGTGGAGTAATTTGGCGAGAAATGATGCTGGAGTAACTGTTGTGATTGTTGGCGCAGGTTATACCACAGGAAGTCTGATAATATTTGATGGAGATATTCAGATCAGCAAATCAAATATAAATGCATATTTGTTGCCCCATGATGACTTTTGGGTAGCTTCTACTAATAAACCACTTTCATCGATTTCAAATATGGTCAAAGGTAATTACTATGGACTTTCAGAACATCTTATTTTTAATTTAGTAGCTAGAAATGCTTACCTTCATTGTTGAAAGATGTAATCTCAAATGGTATGTTTAAGCGACCTCATCAGTTCCGAGAAATGAACAGCGCAACTAATAGATTTTTTGCGTTCCCAGTTGTTTCTTCTGAAAATCGAGAATACTTGCCAATTGAATTTTTGAATAGAGAGAGTGTTGTATCAAATAAGTGTTTTGCTCTCTACGATGCCCCACTCTGGAACATGGCACTTATCGCCTCTCGCCTGCATTGGGTCTGGATCGGTACAGTTTGCGTGCGGCTAGAAATGCGATTCTCTTACTCCAACACCCTCGGCTGGAACACCTTCCCCGTCCCCTCCCTCACCGAACAAAACAAAACCGACCTCACCCGTTGCGCCGAAGACATACTGTTAGCTAGAGAGCATTATTTCCCCGCCACCATAGCGGATATGTACGATCGCGACAGAATAGACAGTGAATTCTGCAATAAGTCAAGTGCGATCGCATCACAATCTATCTCCTCAAGGTAATCGCTATAACTGTGAGTCGCGATTTTTAGGTGATCACTTAATAATTATTGGTCTTTGCGATCACCTAAAACTTCTCCGAACTCAACAAAGCTAATCATTTTTACTTACCTAATCTCGGCTAGAAATAGAATAAATACTCATACTTCTAGTTCAAAATTTAACAAATGAGCGTAGCATCATTAAGCTTAAGATAAGTGAGATAACTGCAAATATCTTTTTCAAATAAGCTTCGGGCAAACGATGTGAGCAACGAGCACCATAAGGAGCAGCAATAGAGCTGGCAATCGATATTGCCAAAAATGCTGGTAAGTAAATGAATCCAATAGTATAGGGAGCGCTCAATGTCTTAGACCAGCCGCTAATCATGTAGCCAATCGTTCCTGAAATAGCGATCGGAAGTCCAATTGCGGCTGAAGTGCCAACAGCTTTTTTCATGACGATATTCTTATAGCTCAAGTAGGTAACTGTCAGAAAACCGCCTCCCACTGCGGCTAGTGCAGATATCGATCCGATCGCAACTCCAACTGTCAGTAATCCGCGAAATGTAATTGGTTTCAAGCTAGGTTTCGGTTTCCAATTAACAAACATTTGCACTGCTACAAGCGCCATGAAAAGTGCCATGAAAATCGCAATATAAGCTGATTTGAGGTTTGCCGCGACTTGGGTAGTTAGTAAAGCGCCTAGAATAATTCCGGGAGCCATGCCGCTAACAACTTTCCACACTACAGCCTTTCGAGACGCATGTGCGCGAATACTTGCGATTGAAGAAATGATCATGCACATCAATGACGTTCCTAAGGACAAATGGACGACTTCATCTCCACCGATACCTTGGTAAACAAGAAGTGATGCTAGGAGAGGAACCAAGATTCCACCACCACCAACACCGAGCAAGCCTCCCATAAAACCGACAAATCCGCCCAACGCGATGTATAACAATATCCATTCAATATTTAGCATAGTTTTTAGCTCATAAAATCTTGTATGAGGCTACAATACAAGTTCAAGTTAACTTGAAGTCAAGTGTTAATTTCAAAGTGACATGATGGATATATCTGAAGTTGCAAAGGCATCAGGATTGCCCGCCTCAACGCTACGCTTTTACGAAGAGAAAGGGCTGATTCAGTCCAATAGTCGAAGTGGTCTACGTCGTCAATTCAGTGAAGATGTTATAGATCGGCTGGCTTTAATAGCTTTGGGACGAAATGCTGGTTTCTCTCTAGATGAGATCGCCGAAATGTTTACCCCTGAAGGCGTTGAAATTAATATTGCACTACTTTCAGCTAAAGCAGAGGAGTTGGATAAGAAAATCAAGGAACTGACCTCAATGCGTGATGGGCTTCGTCACGCAGCGGTTTGCAAAGCGCCAAACCATTTTGAATGCCCAAAATTTCTTCGACTTCTCCGCATTGCGGGCAAAAATCGGTCTAGACAACCAAATCAATTGCAGAAAAACAAGCTTGGACGAGGTGAGCAGAAAACATAAAACAGATGAATTTTAATGTTCGCAGAGAGACATAACTTTTAGTCTTATAGCAATGGTAGTTTAATTATTTTATTGAGGGAAAATTTGCCGTAGATTCTACTTTAATTCAAGCGCGATCGTATCAACAATCTATCTGCTATAAGCGATCGCTTCAACAATACATTTTCTAAAGGTTTACTGAAGGCGATCGCTTAATTTTATGAATGAATTGATAGAATACGCTACAAAATGGAACTGAATGAATAGAACTAAAATCACAGAACTCGTTGAGAGAATCTATATTTACTAAGAGTTTCTGTTCCCCATAACCAAGTTATGGCGATCGCTGTCATAGCTAATAAAACAGCAAAGATAAATGGATCATAGTGCGAACCATTGCTGGGGATTAGATACGGGCTTATATTAATCATGGCATGAAAGAGAATCAGCGCAAAAACACTTTTATTGGTATTGGGCCGGTAACATAACCACTCCAACCCAATTCTTCAGCGATCGTACCAATAAAATAAACAAGGAAAAAAATAATAACTAACAGAAAAGGTATTGGAGGTTCTGACAGTATTTCACCTGTCATCTTCAAGTACAAATAAGAAAGTGCTGCTATGGTGGGCATGAGCAAAACTACAGGTATGCACCATTTTTTGTCTTTGATTTTTGAAAGTCGAAAGATAGTTTTAAGAGTTCCTTAACTCTCTGAATTTGTTGTTCTTTATAAACAAGAATTGCGGCTGCTAATAAAGGACAAAAAGTCATTAATGCGCTTATTGGAAGTTTTATAGGAAGTGTTTGAGTCAAATCCCTAGTTACAGCACCCAGTATCCAAAAAGGAATTGATAGCAACAAAACTAACAAGAAGAATTTGATTGGTGATTTATTTTCTGTTACCTTGTTTTCCATATTAATCTTCTATCTTCAAGGTGTTTGAGTACTTACTTCAGAATCTTTCTTGAACATAATGGCAAGTAGTAACATTAATAAGGGTGCTGTAATTCCCCAAGGAATTGCAATAAGAAGTAGCTTCTCCGTAAAGTTTGGATAGAAATAAACAAATACAATCAAAGGTGTAACAAGACTATGAACTAAGAAAGAGTATCTGACCCACCTTTGAAATCCCTGCTTCTCAAATATAGGAATAGCAAATAAGGTTGCGAATCCCATAAATATGTATCCAATTGCATCAAAGTCCCAAAAGAGGGAGTGCGGAGTTTGTCTGAGAATAAGAATCTCGTCTGAAGTTCCTTGAAGTGTCATCGGAATTACCGTTGCTAGTTGAACAACATAATTAGCAGTAACGAATGCTACATACAAGACTGTAAAGATAAGAGCCGCATGACTCCAAAACTTTTTCTCAGTTGGAGCTATATAGTGAAGTGCCAGCATTTCCAGCAAAAAAGGTATGACTATACAAAGAGAAAATCCATAAATTAAAATCTCATCCAATGGATAACTGAGAACATCAAAAAGCTGTAACATCTGAACAATAACAAATGCAACTGTTGAAAAAAATGCAATAAATCCTGACCAAAACCCAACCTTATGGACTGTTTTATTCATGTTTTATCTCTCTGAAATACCTATAGAGTCTAGAGTTATTCATAATAACTTCCTAGATCTGGATTATTTCATTAGATTCAGATATCTACATCTTAATCCTTTCGTAATATAGCTTTACACGAATTGTTATCATACGCCTTTAACCTATAAATTGAATGAATTGTACTAAAAATCTGATAAATCTTGACAAGAATTACTTTGGTTTGAATATAGCTGTAGTCTCAAATGTTAGAAAAATTTAAAAGCCTCTCACTTCTAGCATAGTTCTAAAATTAAAATCTATAGCAACGCAAGAGACAGCTAGAACCAAAAAGATGAGTGGCGGCGCTTCGCGCCGCCACTCATCTTTTTGGTTCTATGTCCTACGCAAAACTTACATTGCTATAATATTAGAACTTGTCAAAAGTTATCCAATCTTGAATATTTTCAGTTTTCAGCACTGACTCAGCGTGATCGATTTCAGTATCAGTTCCTTCTATCGCTACTAAGTAATTTCCTTGCGCCAAAAGATCGCTGTAATGTTTAGACTGTTCCTCTGAAATACCAGCACCGATCGCACCTCCTAGCAATCCGCCCGATAAAGTTCCATAGAAGGCTCCCGTTGCCATTCCCACCAATAAAACCGCACCACCACCTGCGGGAAATGCTAGGGTGGAGAGTCCTGCAACGACCCCACCGACAACAGTTCCTAAAACGCCAGCATCTAAAGCGCCATGTCCGATTTGAGTACTGGTGCGATCGCGAGCAAACTGTTTTTCAGACTGCACGACTGGCTCAATTAAACCGCCTATGGTTGGGTCTTCTGAATTAAGATGCTCGACAACTACCGAAACTTGATTCATGGGAAATTCAGTCTCTCTGAGTTGCGCGATCGCTGACTCAATACTTTGGCGATCGGGAAATATACCGATCGCATTTTTGTGTTGTAACACCATGTCAAATATCCTTGATTTAAAATTGCTTATTCCATTTACATCATGGGTAGCTAGATCGATTACTACACGATTGTAGACATTGAATAATTCGGGATGATGATCCATTTCATCAACAGCAAAAGTGACCTTAGTCATAAAGGTAAAAGCATCAACAAAGCTATCAAATTTGAAAGTTCTATTTAACTAAATACTTTCCACTCAGGTAGTTTTGCGATCGCAGTTGTAATCTCTTTGTCTGTCAATTTTGCTTTAGGCATCGAAAACACTTAGGGAATCAGTTGATAGAGCTACTGTGACATGCGATCGCTTGATTTCCTGAATGAATTGATTGAATAAGATATAAACCTTCACCCAATCCTGATCCCTAATCTAACTTAACGACCATCTTGCCAATATTTTTACCAGCAAAGAGTCCGATAAATGCGCTCACGGCTTGATCGATGCCTACCACTACGGTTTCTTTATTCTTCAGTTTTCCATCTCGGAAATAACTGCCAACTTCTTGTTCAAATTTGTCCTGAAGATCAAGGAAGTCACTAACGATTAGTCCTTTCATCGTCAGGCGTTTAGTGATCATATTAAAAAGATTAGAAGGGCCTGCCTGTGGACTTTCTTCGTTATAGCCAGAGATCCCGCCACAAGCGATGATCCTGCCATAGGTGCGTAACACGGAGAGGGCAGCTTCCAGAGTTTCACCACCGACATTATCGAAATAGACATCAATGCCATCGGGAACTGCTTGGTTTAATTGTTCAATGATGGGCGCAGTCTTGTAATTGAATGCGATATCAAATCCACATTCTTCCTGTAAAAATTTGACCTTTTCCGCAGAGCCTGCTGTTCCAATCACCCGACATCCACGCAATTTGGCAAGTTGTCCAGCAATACTGCCCACTGCGCCTGCTGCTCCCGAAATAAAAATCACGTCACCATCTTTGACTTCTACTAAATTCAATCCAGCCCAAGCGGTCATACCCGTCATACCCAATGCGCCAAGATAAACTGAAAGGGGTTGGATGTCTGGACTGACCAGATGCAACGCTTTCGGTGCAGCGATAAAGTATTCTCGCCAGCCCAAACTGGAAATGACAACATCTCCCTGCTTAAATTCCTTAGCATGGGACTCGATCACTTCTCCGACTGCTCCGCCGTCAAGTGGCTTGCCTAGCGCAAAGGGCGGAACGTAAGATTTCCTGTCGCTCATGCGACCACGCATATAGGGATCGACGGACATATAGAGATTGCGAACAAGTACTTGTCCTTCTTGCAGTGGTTCTAATTTGGTTGTAGCGATCGCAAAGTTCGCTGCGGTTGGCATCCCGTTGGGACGCGAAACTAATTGAATTTCGCGGCTCATGATATCTGTCATAATTTTTTTCCTAATGATTCGTTTAAGCAAGATTTACAGCGCAAAGCGCTCAAACCCGAACCAAGAATAAATTTGAAAGCGTTGCTTCGCAACGCTTTCAAATTTATTCTTGTGGTTCGTTTGATCGAAAATAGCTGTAATGTTTAATCAGCCGATGCGGGATCTAGTTCCCAGCGATCGCGATCGCGCTTTAGGAGCATTTCTTCAGTAGCAAGGGGTGTGTCATCATCTACTTCAATCCCTACTGCTTTCGCCATTTCTTCCATGTCATTGCGATCGGGAACTGCGGTGCTACCGCCAACGGCTTCATCACCATTTACTTCGGCTCGATAGGCATCATTCTCAGCGTCGTCGGTTGAATCTGCACCTTTTAATGGATGCGATTGTGGGTTTGTCATACATTTTCTCCTTTGAATTTAAGCATTTATTTGCGATTAAGAATAAAGCTTCAAACTGAACTAGCGATCGCTTATGCAGTCTGTTTTAATGAAGCCATATCAATCACGAAGCGATATTTCACGTCGCTTTTCACGAGGCGATCGTAGGCTTCATTGATGTTTTGGATGGGGATAAGTTCGATATCGGCAGTAACGTTGTGCTTACCACAAAAATCCAGCATCTCTTGGGTTTCTTTAATACCGCCAATCAGAGAGCCACTGAGACTGCGCCGACCAAAAATCAGGCTACCCACCGAAAGCAAAAGCGGCTCGGGTGGAACTCCGACTTGAGTGAGGTTTCCGTCCCGTCTCAACATCAGAAGGTAAGCGTTGATATCATGCTTTGCAGACACGGTATCGAGAATGAAGTGGAAACTATTTAGGTGTTTCTGCATCTCGTCTGCATTTTTAGAATTGACGACTTCATCTGCTCCGAGTCGCAGCGCATCTTCAACTTTGCTTGGTGAAGTAGTGAAAACCACGACATGAGCACCGAGAGCCTTCGCCAATTTCACCCCCATATGTCCTAGCCCACCGAGTCCCACCACGCCCACTTTCTGACCCTCGGTTACATTGTGATAGCGCAAGGGCGAATAAGTCGTAATCCCCGCGCACAGCAATGGAGCAGTTGCCGCAAGATCCAAATTCTCTGGAATTTTCAGTACAAATTCTTTGTCCACTACAATGTTTTCGGAGTATCCACCGTAGGTGGTTCCGCCAGTATGTTTGTCGGGAGAGTTATAAGTAAAAGTCACACCTTTTTCGCAGAACTGCTCTAGATTGTCCTTGCAGTTGGCACAGGTACGGCAGGAATCGACCATACAACCCACCCCAACCGTATCGCCTTCCTTAAACTTGTTGACATCTTTGCCAACTTTTAGGACTCGACCAACGATTTCGTGACCGGGGACGCAGGGGTAGGTAGCAGGGCCCCAGTCGCCACGGACGGTGTGCAAATCGGAGTGACACACGCCGCAATAGAGAATTTCGATCTGCACATCATCATTGCCAAGATCGCGGCGTTCAAAGCTAAAGGGCGCAAGGGGAGTTATGGCATTTTGGGCAGCGTAGGCATTCGTTTGCATTGGTTTTTCTCCTGATTATTTGGATTATTTGTTTGGATAAACTTATTCTAGGCACTAGCAAGCAGACTGAGCTGTTCCAGTAGCTCCTTCGCGGCTGGTGCAGAAGATGCGGGATTTTGCCCAGTAATTAGTAGTCCATCTTTAACAACATGGGGCTGCCAGTCAGCTACTTTTGAATAATTCCCACCATTCGTTCGGAGCATGTCTTCAACTAGAAATGGAACAATTTCGGTTAATCCAGCTGCTTGCTCCTCTGTATTGGTAAAGCCTGTGACTGCCTTACCTTGGACAATGGGAGAGCTGTCGAGACCCTTAACATAACGGAGTATGCCAGGAGCATGACAAACAAGGGCGACTGGTTTACCTGCGGCTAGCATGAACTCGATAAGATCGATGGAGGATTTGTCTTCAACTAAGTCCCAGAGAGGGCCATGACCGCCAGGGTAAAATACAGCATCAAAATCGCCAGCGGCAACCTCGCTTAATTTAAGTGTGTGTGCGAGCGCGGACTGGGTTGCGGAATCTGCCTTGAAGCGTTGCGTGTCTTTAGTCTGGGAATCTGGGGTATCGCTCTTAGGATCGAGTGGCGGCTGACCACCAAGCGGTGATACTAGGGTAACGATCGCACCTGCGTCTTTAAACCTGTAGTAGGGGGCGGCGAATTCTTCAAGCCAGAAACCAGTTTTTTTACCCGTATTACCAAGCCTATCGTGGGAGGTTAGCACCATTAATATTTTCATTTTGAATCCTTTGATTACTTTGATTTTTTCAACTAACATGAATTCGACGATCGCTTAGAATAGCGTTATTTAAATGCCTTGACTAAAGCTTCAAACTAAACTAGCAAAGACTTGTCATGTTGATAGAACTCCTAAAAAAAGTTGGTTTATCTGGCTAATATCAATTCGCGAAAGTGTGACAACACTTTTGTAAATTAAAAACTAAACCCAGTAAGGATTTTTAAGTTAATAAATGGCGTAGGTAGACATTTTTTAACTTGGTATAAAACCGTGATGAAATACTGTGTATGGTGAGATATCTTGAATTTAAAGATCCTGTTTGGTTGGACGGATAATCATTGCATTCACATCAACATCACTAGGCTGCTCGATCGCAAAGGCGGATCGCATGGGCAATTGCATCAGCATCAATAGCGATCGCTTCACCTAGCCCACTGCTGGCTCCTGTGATAACTACTACTTTATTTTTAATCTCAGACATATTTAGTCCTTTGCTTTACCTTGTATATTCACAGTGTTTTTCTCAATAAATTGATTAAGAAAAAGCACATCAACAGAATTCAGTTAACTATTTAACTATCCAGTCTTCTTTTCTCACTGTTACAAGCGACTGTTCTATTTCCTGAATGATTTGATTGATTACGATACAAAAGGTAAGCAAACGGCTTTTTCTTTACATTAAACTGTGTACACTAGATATTCATCAACGGGGTAAGTTTTCTTGGCAAGTTGAGTAACCATCATGCTTTAACGCCGATCGCGTCCTGATAAAATTTGTTTGAAATATGGCTTGGTAGAAGTGAGGCATTCTTGCAGTTCAGGCGATCTCTCTGTGCTTACATCACCATCTCGCTTATACACCAAGCCATCACGCACAAAGCGTCCCACCAATTTACCGAAGGTAATCTGATCTCTTTTGAAAGCATATTGCTGAATGGCAAGATTATTTACGCCTTGCAATGTATAAACTTCATAATCAATCCCTGTTTGATAGCGAGGAATCTTGAGCTTGAGTGAAGCAATCATTACGCCATTGGATGAGGAGCCACTATAACAATAGCGATCGCTCTCACTTGTGGGATTAGCCTGTTTAAAAATACTGATATAGCGGGAACCACCTCCCCAATAAATACCTTCTTCAAGAGCTTGGACGGAGTTAACTGTAATAAAGTTAGAACTAAAACTAAGGGCGATCGCTGCTATACCGTACAAAACTTTTTTCATATTTTTTATCTAGAGGGCTATTCAAACATCTTTAAAGATCTATAGGCGGCACTTCGCGCCGCCTATACTATGCAAAAATCTGGGATATTAGACAAGAAAACTCTGGCAAAAGTGGCGAGGTGAGCGTATCAGTTTCAAATAAAGTCATCGCTAGTTTGAGTACACCATTCTCACGCCGATAAACTTGCATTTGCTTGGCTCGCCAATCTGCAATCCAATATTCCAATACCCCATGATTTGAATAAAGCTTCAACTTAACTTGGCGATCGCGTTTTTCATCATCAGTTCCCGCCGATAGCACCTCGATCACCAGTTCAGGCGCACCGCGAAAATATCCCGTGTCATCGATTAAATCTGCATATTTCTCCTTACTCATCCAGATCACATCGGGAATGACATCATCATTGTTACCAAAGATTAATCCTGCTCCAATCTCTGCCTCACCCAAATTTGTTGCCCGTGACCAAATATCCAAAACAGTAAAAAATCTACCACAAGTTTTTTGATGCTTATTATGAGGCGATCTGGTCACGTAAAGTTCTCCATTAATAATTTCATAACGGCTGTCGTTGTCGGGCATCAGTTCTAAGTCAGCACTAGTCCAAAGCATTTGCTCTTCTGGCTTGGGGATAGATACTTCCGTAGCAATGGAATTGTTTGCAGTTTCAGATGTAGCAACGATCGCTTGAGTCATGATGGAATCTTACAATGAGCGATATCATAATAGTATAGCAATTCGTCAGGATCACTGATTAGACGGATTATGGGATTGCACAGATTTTAATTTTTTGTAATCCATAGACTCATCCGCAGCACATAGCGCTGTAAAATCTGCGAAATCTTTCAATCCATATAATCCGTGATCATGATTAGTTTAGTAACGGGCGCAACTCGCTCAGGCAAAAGTGAATGGGCAGAACATCTAGCCATGCGATCGCAAAAAAATGTAATTTATATCGCCACAGCAACTCGTTATCCCGATGATGCAGAATGGGAAGCACGTTTACAGAAACATAGCGATCGCCGTCCTGAAAATTGGCAAACCCTAGAAGTTCCCATTGAACTAGCCAAAAGTATTTTAGAGATCAATAGTGATTCTGCTTATGTTCTGGTGGATTCCCTTGGAACTTGGTTAGCAAATCTTTTAGAAGAGAGCGAAGAGTCGTGGATAAAGATTGAGAATGAATTGTTAGAAGCGATTCAAGTATGTGCAGTGGATATTATATTTGTGTCTGAAGAAGTTGGCTGGGGAATCGTTCCAGAATATAAGTTAGGGAGAATATTTCGCGATCGCCTTGGTGGTCTGAGTCGCAAAATTGGGGCGATCGCTGGTGCTGTTTATCTAGTCACAGGTGGCTATGCAGTTAATCTCACCCAAATTGGCGAAAGATTACCCTGATTTTATTCTAATAATTACAAAACCAAACCCGTAAAGTTGCACCCCGCAGGGGCGCAACTTTACGGGTTTGGTTTTGTAATTAATTATGCCCATCTACTTAGCTTTTGCCCAAACATCGTTGCGCTTATCTCATGGCTGTTTCTATTCTCCTACAGCAATTACCGATCAAACGAACCATAGAATATTTTTGAAAGCGTTGCAAAGCAACGCTTTCAAAAATATTCTGTGGTTTGGGTTTGAGTGCAAAGCGCTGTATATATTTACTCGTTACCTAATGAAGAAATAATCAGAGCATGAATATTGAGTAGCGGCTTACAGGCAAAAGTAGAGAAACTTTGCAAATAGATAGTTAGATCAGAAAGAATGTGATCAAATTAATTTTGATCCGTATTAGTTGTATTTTGGATTTGAGCGCGGACTTCTTGCAAAATTTTGCCTAGATATTTTTCCCAGAGCCATCGGCTCCACAGCCCCAATAGTAATCTCCTGGAGCATTTTCCACAATTTCCTCATTACCTGTAGAAATCAACAGCGATTTTAATTGGGCATGAGTTTGGAACTTCTTGAGAACAGCCCTACGCGTCACATCGTCTTTAATATCTTCCCAATCTTCGCGCAGTGGAACTGAGCGACTGCGACCCAAATTTGCGGCTGTTTTAGGATCGGGAGCCTGACGTATTTTTTCTTGATACGCCGTATCTAAAAATTTTTGAGCCTGAAAATAATGTTCGGTAGTTCGCCACCATTGACCATCTAACTCAATGCCAAAGGGAGCAAAGTTTGAGAACTCTGAATAAGCTTGATTGGTTGTGTAGAAATAGATTGTCATAATAGCTTGTATGGGGATAGGCGGCACAAAGCGCCGCCTATCCTTGCCTTTTTAGCACTACAGTGAAATGTACTGAAACTGATCGTACTCCTTATCTAAGGGGTTGACGAAAATAGCGATACAATTGTTTAAGCAAGAGTAGACTTTGTAGAGCATAATTTATTGTGTAGTTCCACTTAAAACGGTGACTTAAAAAAGATGATAGAAGAACTGCATCAGATTGGTGATATTGTTCGCGATCGCTACAGCATCATCGCCGTACTAGGGCAGGGTGGAATGGCGACCACCTATGCAGCAATAGATCAACTGAGTAACCAATCTGTAGCAATGAAAGTATTGTCTTTACATCAAGCTAGTCAATGGAAAGTGATTGAATTATTTGAACGGGAAGCTAAGGTTTTAGCTAGTCTCGATCATCCCCAGATTCCTAAGTATCTTGATTATTTTCATATTGATTTGGACAGCGATCGCCGATTTTATCTAGTTCAAGAATTGATTGAAGGCGAATCATTGGCGGCGATCGCTCAGCAGGGTGAACGGATGACAGAAGCAGAAGTTAAAGAAATTGCTACACAAATTTTAACTGTACTTTGCTATTTGCACGAACTATCGCCGCCCGTTGTGCATCGCGATATTAAGCCCCAGAATTTAATTCGTCGTCCCAATGGAACGATCGCCCTTGTGGATTTTGGCGCAGTCCAAGACGCTTATCGCCATACGATCTCAGGGGGGAGTACCTTTGTCGGAACCTATGGCTATATGGCTCCTGAGCAATTTCGCGGACAGGCAACTTGTGCATCAGATTTGTATGGACTAGGCGCAACCTTACTATTTCTGCTCACTCAGAGACTCCCATCGGAACTGCCCCAAAACCGCATGAAAATTGATGTCCGCGCCTGTACTAATGTTTCATCAGCATTTGCTGATTGGTTAGCAAATATGGTCGAACCTGCAACTGAAGATCGCTTTAATTCTGCACGTATAGCATTGGAAGCGTTGGAAGGTAGGGGTACTAACTATCAACTGGTGAATAATTACATTGCCTCGTTAAAAGCGTCAGGAGAAGTCGAAAAAGCACAAAAACTCAAGCCTCTAGATACAAGAATTCATTACGAAAGAACAAGCGATCGCCTCACCTTTAAAATTCCTAGTCTTGGTTTTCGTCCTCTCACATTGTTCTTTGGAGGTCTAGCAATTCTTATTTATTGGGGTTTAGATAAATTTATTTTGCCTTACCTGAATACCCTTGGACTGATCTCTCAAATTCCTTTGGGCTTTGCAGCATTTGTGGTGGGAATGATGTTTTTGATGTGTGCTTTGTTATTTGGCTACGCGCTGATTGGCAATATTTTAATTGAAGTGAATCGCCAAACTTTTGAGATTGCATGGTATTTATGGGGAATTCGTGTGGGTCGTGAGCGTGGCTATAACTCAGAAATTACGCGCATTGGTATTGTTGATACCGTGTCAAAAAATGGTCAAAAAAGTACGCATTATTCGATTTGGAGAGGAGAAAAGCAACATAGTTTTGATTCAATTTTGATGGAAAAAGAAGAAATGGATTGGATATTGGGTGAAATATTAAGTTTTTTAAGCCAATAAACCCCATATAAAGAGAGGCGGCACGAAGTGCCGCCTCTCTTTATATGGGGTTTACAGCAATTACCAAGCAAACAAACCAAGAAGGGTGTGACCAAAATTTGATGTAGGAATTAGAGAGAAACCATAGCGATTGATTTTAGACCAGAATTGTTGCCAACGGCCTTTGGTATAAGTCAAAGTTCTAAGTCTCTTCTTTACCCTTTGTACGAAGGCCATTCTGTCCGATGACAAGGCTTTGATTGAAATGGTTGCTCAAAATATCGACTACTTTAAATCTAAACCTGCGAATATTCCCAAAATAACAGTCATGGTTGATCATGGCTACCATCCTGACAAGTTAATCCCTGCCTTAGAGGAGATTTATCCGCAGATTATGACCAAGATTAGGTTTAAGGCTGCACCGAGTCGAAGCAGGAGAAAAAGACTTTGGGTATATCTGGGTTTGTGGTCATTCCTATGCGTTGGATTGTGGAACGTTCCAATGCTTGGATGGATCGTTGTAAAAGTCTGGTCAAAAACTTTGAATCAAGTCATTTTTTATGTGAAAATTGCTCCACCCTGCAAACGTAGATAATGCATCTCAAATTCTGCTTTTAAGGCTGGGAAATGCTCCAATGTGGCATCTTTTTTAATAATTCTTTCCGCCGCTTCACGGGCTATTTGGAAAATCTCTTGACGTGCCGCTTCATCAGGCAAACGATCCTCAATCGAGAAACCTGCATGACCAGATTGTTCTGTCCCTTCATCTTTGCCCTTGCCGCGCATCTGGAAATCACGCTCAGCAATAAAAAAGCCATCCTGTGACTGTTCAAGAACTTGTAAGCGCTCTTGCGATGTCTGAGATTTAGAGCCGCTTAGTAATAGACAATAGGACTGCGCCGCGCCACGCCCAACTCTCCCGCGTAACTGGTGAAGCTGGGCAAGACCAAAGCGATCGGCATGTTCGATGAGCATGACTGAAGCATTGGGAATATCTACACCGACTTCAATCACCGTAGTCGCTACCAGAATTTGGGTTTCACCTCTCCGAAAAGTATTAATCGCCTCATCTTTTTCTGCCGAAGACATTTGACCATGTAGTAAGCCAATTTGGAAGTTAGGAAAAACTACATTTTGCAGATGCTCCCGTTCTTGGGTTGCTGCCTTAATATCTTCCATTTTCTCAGACTCTTCCACCAGAGGAAAGACAATATAAGCCTGACGATCTTGAGCTATTTCACGCCGAATTAAATCATAAGCATCTTTGCGTTGCGAAGGTTTCAGTAAGACAGTTTGAATCGGTTTACGTCCGGGGGGAAGCTCATCGATGATGCTGACTTCGATTTCGGAGTTAGTGAGATAGAGAGTGCGCGGAATGGGTGTGGCAGTCATGATCAATACATGGGGGTCATTGCCTTTTTGCAAAAGCCGCGATCTCTGATCTCTGCCAAACCGATGTTGCTCGTCAATTACGGCTAGTCCTAGACGCGCAAAATTTACGCCATCTTGAATCAAGGCATGGGTTCCAATTACCAAGGGTAATTCGCCTGTTTCCAATTGACGCAAAGTTTCACGGCGTTTTGCTGTTTTTGTGGAACCAGTCAAAATTTCCACAGGCAGATTTAGCTGCATAAACCATTCCACAATCTTGCGATAATGCTGCTCGGTGAGTACCTCCGTCGGAGCCATCAGCGCTGTTTGGTAGCCAGCCTCGATCGCTGTTAACAATGCATATACCGCCACAATCGTTTTACCTGAGCCGACATCGCCTTGCACTAAACGGTTCATCGGTGTTTGACCTTGCAGATCAGCCCGAATTTCGGCAACCACACGCTTTTGAGCATTTGTTAATTCAAAAGGAAGGATTTTTTCGAGTTGGACGATCGCTTGACTTTGGGGTACAAAATGAATTGCTTTCTGCTGTTGACGGCGATAGAGAGAAACAAGGCGACGATAGAAATATTTATCGAAGGTTAACCGAATTACGGCTTGTTCTAGAGTTTCGCTGGTATCTGGATAATGGACTTGGGCGATCGCCTGTGCCAAAGGCATCATTTTGTAATCATTAAGAAAGCGATCAGGCATCGGATCGGAAATCTGTGATACGGCGGGTAAACATTGCGCCACAAGGCGACGGATGGCTTCGGGTGTGATGCCTTCTGTAAGCGGATAAACTGGCACGACGCGACCGACAGTTTTGGACTGGATTGTATCTTGCGTATGTTCGAGAACTTCCACTTCATAATTCTCTAAAGTCAAACCATATTTGCTCTGTTTGACCACCCCTGAGGCCGCAACTGTACAGCCTTGCGGATAAAGTTTTTTCTGTGATTCTTGCCATCCACGATTGGAGTAGCGTTTGCCAGTCCAGAATCGGCTAAGTTTTATCTGCCCCGTATGGTCACGTAAAATAATTTCCACAATCGTAAGATTGGGATTTTTAGGACTAGTAAAACAGCCAAATTTCTTAATTGTGCCGATTACGGTAACCGTATCACCATCTTTAAGTTCACGAATGGGAATCTGGCGCGCGTAGTCAATATGATCGCGAGGATAATAACTGAGAACATCGCGCACCGTATGCAAATCGAGGAGCTTAAACTTTGTTGCCATAAATGAGCCAATACCTTCGAGGTTTTTCAACTCGGTATCAGGCAATATTTTTTTGGCGGCTTTGGGTTCTGTAGCGGAGATAGCCTCAGTCTTGGGTTTCTTGATCTTGGGGGCAGCGTTGGTTTCTGCTATTTCACGGCGACGTACTTCGTAGAGCAAGCGACGAGTTTCGGCAACTAGATGTTGTCTGCGTGATAGGGGTAAATCACTATATTGAGCATATTGTTTAGCAAGGGTTTGCGCTTGGAGGCGATCGCTCATTTCCCAGTCTTCAGGAATTTCTTTTAAGCTCACATTCAAAAAATCTGCAAACAAAAATTGCTTTCCCTGTAAGTTGGAAAAGCCTTTCTCAGCCTCGATACTCAAGGCTTGTTGCAAACGATTTATATCCAGTGGCACAAGTTAGATTGTAGGCAATAATTTTATGCAGATTGTCGTTAAGAACTCATTTAAGAATTGTAGTTTTTGCCCCTAAATCTTTAAACAAGATTTTTAAGTATTATCTAATTCTTAAATAGGTTCTAATCCCTATATTGCCATATATTGTACTTTTCAATCCTATCTGCTTTAACCTCCTTCTCACCATTAGAGTTTGTTTGAGAAATTAAGCGAGTCGTTTGAGGAGAATATGAATTATGCCAACATAGAAAAAATCTTAGAAGTTTCAGGCAAAAGTTTGCAAAAGATTACTCTAAGTTTACAGACCCTATTAAAAACCTCAGTACAATTATGGAGACTGTCAAGTAGATTGTGTAAAGTCTAGGAGCTAGAAGTGGAGACGATCCTCAAAGAGGATAGCAAAGCGATTGAGGGCGGGTTTCCAATCACGAATCGAGCCTTGTCCATTTCTTAGAAATATTCCGCATCGCCAAATAGACCAGCTTAAAAGCAGCCTCATCAGAGGGGAAAATCTGTTGAGATTTAATCACCTTCCGCAAACTGCTATTCATTAAACTGCTATTCATTGACTCAATCGCATTGGTGGTGTAAATCGCCCTGCGAATCTCAGGAGGGAAAGCAAAGAAGGGGATAATATTCGCCCAATGATTGCGCC
>NZ_NDHW01000008.1 GCF_002251945.1 Pseudanabaena sp. SR411 | reverse complement strand
TCCTAAATATTCTCCTTTTCATTCTCTTGGATTTGCTCAGTTCTCCATTCTCTGGGTTGCTTCTTCCTGCTCTTTTTCTGATTTTCTTAATCAACTTAGTCTAGACTCCAGTATCTAATTGTCAATATAGTAACTCTAAGTAGTGCTACTGAGTGCCATATTAAAAATTTAGAATGTCATATGTAATCCAACTATGTGCTATTGCTGCAAGCAATATTTGCGAAACGAGACTAAAAAAGCACCTCATCGGGGTGCTTTTTTAGTTTTTGTTAGGGCGTTGCTTTGGGCGTAGCTTGGCTGGGCGGAGGTGGTGGACATGCGGAAAGTTGCTTGGGCTGAGCCGATGGCAAAATTGGACTGAAGGCAGAAATCATTACATAGACACTAATCTGGGTGCTGGCATGGGTGACAAAGTTGATCAAGCGACGGGGGATGGCAATATTAATTTTGTCATCACCAGTTTGAGTTTGGGCTTGTTCTTCGCCATTGTTAGATCGAGCTTTAGCTGACATAATAGACTCACAATTTATATTTTTCAGGCGTTGGAGCTTCGGCACAGCGCTTTTTTATTAGCAAAGTGCTATATCCTATATTGACAGTATATATAATAAATGAATATACTGTCAATCATAAGTATTAGCTATCTTTTTAGAAGTGCTCATTCAAGAAAAGCTCATTTTTAGATGAGTTGCAAAAGAATATTTTTTTCATAATGAATTTCAATATGAAAAGTTTTTTGAGTAGATTAACAAGTGGTCTTGAATTGAGAATGCTTTGACCAAAACCTCAAACCGCAGAGACAATTTGTTGGTAAGAGCGAAGAGGGTTTAGTATTTGCAAATTCATCGTAGATACTGTCTTAAGCACCAAAAAGTCAAGAGGGAATTTGGACAAAATTAGGATCGAAAGAACGCTGAGACTTGAGAACACCAAAGACCTGCCGCAATAGCTTGTGCATGACAGCACCAATGACAGACATT
>NZ_NDHW01000086.1 GCF_002251945.1 Pseudanabaena sp. SR411 | reverse complement strand
CCTTTTTGGGGATTACTTAGAGAATTAATTATGAAATCAATTTTGAAAAACAGCGAAGGGGAGAGCAGCAGCGATCGCCTTAGGCATTGCTCCAGTCAAAGTCTTAACTGCCATATTCCATAACTTCGCAGGTTCTAAGTCAGCACCGATCATTTGCCAGATTCGCATTAACTCCTCAGTATGCAAACGATTGTCCTCAGTGAGAGCTAGCAATATACGGCGGCGGATATATTCGCCATCTTTAGAAGCTAGGAACTTAAAGCCCATGCTGGCAGTAGGAATGATGTCAAACTGACCGTCGGATTTAGCGATCGCCAATAAATTCTCTAACCTTGACCATTGGAATTTATCGTCCTTAAAGAGAATTTCGAGTAACCTTTGACGCAGACTGTCAGACTCATCGGTGAGTAATCGTCTTGCCACATAGGGATAGGCAACCTGCACGATCCGAAATTCTGGATTGAGACTTAGAGCCACACCTTCTTGAGTGATCACAGAGCGAATAATCAGCGCAAATTTAGCAGGTAAACAGAAGGGATAGTCATACATCACCTTAGAGAAGCGATCGGTGACAACTTTAAAGTTGAAGTCCTTTACCTTCTCAGACATGATATCGCCCAGTACTGATTCCAGGGCATTCACAATTGGCTTCATCTCGATATCTGGTTGCAAGAATCCAAGTCTCACATAGTCTTGTCCTAGCTCATCGTAGTCCTTATTCAGTAAGTGAACGACCGAATCAACTAACTGCTCTTTAGTTTGCAGATCCAACTGATCCATCATCCCAAAATCGATATAGGCCATCTTGCCATCGTAGGTGGCAAAAAGATTTCCTGGGTGAGGATCGGCGTGGAAAAAACCAAATTCGAGAAGTTGACGTAAACCTGACATTACACCGATTCTCACGAGATTGTCGGTATTCAAGCCTGCCGATTTAATTTGTTCGATCTCATTAAGCTTGATGCCATTAATCCATTCTAAGGTCAGGACTTTATGGGTGCTGTACTGACGATAGATCGATGGAACTTTAACATCAGGATCATTTTTGAAGTAACCAGCAAAGCGCTCAGCATTAGTTGCTTCATGGGCATAGTCAATTTCTTCAAATAATTTTAAACCGAACTCATCAACGATCGCTTGAAGACTATTACCTAAATTAAGTGGCAATAGTGGTCCCAGCCAGCCAGCAATCCAACGCATCAGGTAAAGATCGAGCGTTAGCGTCGGAATTAGGGTGGGGCGTTGTACTTTCACCGCTACTTCTTCCCCTGAATACAAGGTCGCCTTGTAAACCTGACCTAAACTTGCCGCAGCAACAGGATCTTCAGAAATATTGCGATAAACTGTGTGAACGGGCTTACCTAGCTCTGACTCAATGATGGCAAAGGCTTGCTCGTTAGAGAATGGTGGTAACTGGTCTTGAAGTTTGGTTAGTTCTTCTAAAAAGTCTACCCGTACTAAATCGGGACGGGTTGATAATGCTTGTCCAACCTTGATATAGGTGGGGCCAAGTACTGTAATAATGCGTCGTAACTGTTCAGCGAGTTTAGGCTGACTCACTGTGTTACCAGTCAAGACATCCCAGCCAAAAGCTAGTCCAAAACTGATTGCAAAATAAATTATTTTAAAAATCCGACTAATCGCTAACCAAGGACGACGACCGTAATATGCGGCATTGGCTTTGGCATCGTATCGATTTAGCTGCTCAAGAGGATGCTGACTCACGCTGGTAATTACCGTTTTTTATATCCCATTAATCTATCAGTATACAAAACTACATAATATAGTGGTAATAATTTTTAAATAGTTACAGCGCCTTGCGCTTTCTTAAACCCCAAGGAATTTTTTAAAATGCTGGCGTAGCCAGCATTTTAAAAAATTCCTTGGGCTATACAAACCCTGACTAAGCTTGGCTTTGGGACTCACAGCTAGGACGAGCTACAAGATTTTCGTATGGCTCGATCGCAAAAGGTTGTTCAGGATTTGCCAATAAATGGCGATCGCATAAATCAAAAAGTTCTTGCTTTGACTGCACCAAGCGCATTCCTAACAAAAATTTGCCTTCAGGATCGATGCCAGTGCCAATAAAATTCAAGAACTTCTTCAAACTATTCACATGGGATTTTTCTCTAAGTGTGTCTTGGCAAGTAATCGTAAATAAATGCTGAATATATTTATGCACATCCGCAAGGGTAATCACTTGGACGGTCTTCCCAGCAAAGCGATCGCGTATTTGTTGAAAAATCCAAGGATTGCGGATAGCCGATCGCCCAATCATTACGCCTGCTGCACCCGTCTCCTGTAGAACCTGTTCAGCTTTGAGGTAGGAAGTAATATTACCATTCGCTAATACAGGGCAATTCACAGTTTGTACTGCTTGACGGATCAAGTCATAATGCACTTCGCCACGATATAACTCCTTGACGGTGCGACCATGCAAGCTCAGGAGATCAATTTGGTATTGATTAATTAAATTTAAAAGTTTTTCAAAATTATCAGTTGATTCAAAACCCACGCGCATTTTTACGGTGAAAAGTCCCGAAATTTGCGATCGCAAAGCATCAAAAATCCTCTCAATGGTTTCAGGCTCGCGCAATAAACCGCCACCAACATTTTTGCGATAGACACGCGGCGCAGGACAGCCCAAATTTAAATCGATTCCAGCGATCGGATATTTTGTAAGCTGGTGAGCAATCCGCAACATATCAGGAATACTTTCGCCAATTAATTGAGCAAATACAGGTCTTCCCGTTGTATTGAGGGTAATTGACCTAAGAATTTTCTTATCGATATTGGAATTAGCATAGACTCGAAAGTATTCTGTCACATAATAATCAGGACAGCCGTATGCGCTTAACATTTGCATGAAAGCGAGATCGGTTACATCTTGCATTGGTGCAAGGGCTGTCAGCGGTTGTCCAGATAAAATTGGTGGCGGTAAAGTTTCTGGCAAAGTGGCTAACTATAATTGTGAACTGTGATGTATAAAGCAAGATTCACGATTATAACAATCCCTATGAGCGATCGCCCCACTCAATACAACAGCAAAGATGAGAATAAATCCTCTGAGTATAAACAGGGATCGCTCTTTAATGAAGGGATTCAGCGAACTTCGCGAGTTTATGACAGTAGCGCGAATTATGAAATGGGAAGTCAGTCTTTACAGGGCTGGAAACAGGTGATCGCGAAGTACCAGAGTTCTATCACCACAATGATCCCCGCAGTTCAAACATCTCTATTTGACATGCCGTCTAGTCACTGCGATCCCCATACGATTAATCCCTTTTCCTTACCAATTCAACCTGCGGAATTCTATCGATTGCCTAGTTGTGGTAGTGACGACGCTTGCATATACTTTGTGATCGATCTCACCAGCGAGACGCAATCACCCGTGTTACTGTATATAGGTGAGACATGTCGTTCTCATAAGCGATGGAAAGGAATGCATGACTGCAAACGGTATCTCCTTAATTACCGTGAACTGCATACCACCCACAATGTGCCGACACAAGTTGTCATGACCTTCTGGTGGAATGCTCCTTCAGCCACACGACCCCGACAACAACTAGAAAGAATCTTGATCGAGAAATGGCGATCGCCCTTCAATAAAGAAAACTGGAACTTTTGGGGAACTCCTTTTGTAAATTGATTCGTCTGTAACTACATATACTCAAGCAATATTGTAAACATGAAAAATATTATGTCCTCTCACAATTTGAATCCAAACCCTGATTCCAGCGAATTATGGTTTACCAAATTTTTTATTGGCAGCATGGTTTCGATCGCTCTTTTGACAGTGCTTTTATCTTTTCTGCCTTCACCATCAGGGTTACGCAACTCACCACAAATTAAAACCTTATTGCTAAAATCACAAACTATTTCTGCTGTGGTCTAACCTAATAATGTTTGACCTTTAAAAAAACAGCTTCAGTTTGTTCTGCGAGTTTCCCCCACGCAAAGCGTTCTCTTAGCTCTGACTGGGCATTTTGAACTAAGGTTTTGGCGTATTCAGGATTTTGTAAAACTTCGATGATCCCCTCAGCTAAGGAATCAGCATCATTAACTCGCGTTACTAGTCCCGTAACTTTATGACGAACTACTTCTGGTAATCCGCCCGTATCAGAAACTACGAGTGGAATCTTGGCAGCAAAACTCTCAAGGGCGACGATGCCAAATGGCTCATACAAGCTGGGAAACACTGCACAATTAGCCACTTTCTGAAATTTCCAAAAGTCAACATCTGCCATAAAGCCAGTAAATAAAACTTTGTGATAGATCCCCAGATCCCAAGCTTGTCGTTGTAGCAAAATTGAATAAGCATCGCCAGTCCCAATAATTACTAGACGCACTTGATCATTCATCGCCGCAATTACCTTTGGCATGGCATTAAGCAAGATGTAAATTCCTTTTTCATAGGTTATCCGTCCTACAAAGTAGATGATCGCTTCCTCAGGTTTGGCGTATCGCGCTCGTAGATCTTCAAGATCATGTTGATGCTCCGCAGTGATATTTTGCCAACGCTCAACACTTAGCCCGTTATAAACCACATCAGTCTTTTCGGCAGGACAATCTAGCGCCCGTTGCAATTCGCCACGCATATACTCAGAACAGACAATCACTCGTTGGGATGCTTGAGTTAAGAGGATTTCCCGATGGTGAATATATCTTTGTGTGTCGTTGTGAATCCCGTGGCATCGTCCATATTCTGTAGCATGGATCGTGGTAACTAGCGGAATCTGAAATTCGTTAGTAATGGCGATCGCCGTTTCTTCAACCAACCAATCATGGGCATGGAGTAAATCCATAGAATTAACTGCCAAAAACTCTCTCGCAAAGTTCAGCATATTCATATTCATTTGCCAAACCCATTGGAAAAAGTCATTATTGACTCCAACAGGGATGCGGTATACATGAATGCCATCAACTATCACTTCTAATGGCTCATTTTCGACAGCGACAGTGATTAAATGTACCTCATGACCACGCTTAACAATTTCAGGATATAGCTCAGCTACGTGGCGAGAAATTCCTCCAATGATGCGTGGTGGAAATTCCCAAGCTAGAGCGAGAATACGCATGATATTTAAGTGGTGTTTATGTTAATAAAGACGGTGGTTAAAGCAAGAATAAGAACTAAGTAATTAAGCTTAACTAAACTATAGCAATTATGTATATCAATCCTAAATGGTTTATAAGAGTTTGCCACTTTGGGGCAAACTCTTATAAACCATTTAGTCTCATGAATGAATTAGGATTGCTACATGTATCGGGACGCAGGAAGTAAAGGTAAAATTAAGGATAGGGCTTTGTTTGCTGTTTATAGCTTTTAAAACATAAAGATTTAAGGGAATACAAAGCCTTGTAACCAAATCCTCATTCCTATAGCGATCGCTTTACAATTACTGACAATACTTTGCTGTTAAACAAACCACAATATTTTTGTTGAAACTGTTGCAGAGAAACACTTTTAACAAAAATATTGGGTTTGTCTTCAGCGTAAAGCGTTGTAATACTAAGAAATGGCTCAAGATATGTTACTCTCACTGCATAATTTGTGATACTTTTCATGACAACCGTGTGAATTGTGACAGGAGGCAGTTATGACAGAAAACAAAACTAAAGAAGTAATTGAGGGCGTTTCTAAGCAAGTTGGGCAGACTTGGACAAAAGTGCAGCCGCAGTTGCAAGCGCTATTACTTAAACTTGTTAAAAGTTTGTTGCCTGCACTGCGTAACCTACAAACGAAGCTCACTAAATCAAATTTGACGACCACGGATGGTGAGGATACATCCTCCACTACAACAAGTACCGAGAATCCTTCTAGCAATCCTACGATCAATAAAGCTTTAGATATAGGGAAGGTACTTTCAGCTAAGGCGATCGCCGCTTTAATTGTTGCCTTAACGAAACTTCAACAAAGTCTAGAAGGTCAAGAAAGTACTTTAGATGCGACAGGTGAAGCAGCAGGTTTACTTAATGCCTCGACAGAAGCCGACTCTCCCCTAGTAGCCCAAGTTAAGCAGGAGTTTGGCATTGCTTGGAAATTTGTCAAAGAGCAAGTCACACCAAAAATTTTGGCATTCTTACAACTCTCTGTAGACAAGCTCGATCCGATCGCCACCAATATTTGGCAAAAAACTTCGGCTAAAGCGGCGGCTACCCCTTCTTTAGTAAATTCTTGGGAAAAGCTCCAAGAAAACGATGCTTGGAAAAAGACTGTAACTGCGACTGCGCCAATTTGGCGATCCATCAGTGGGATTGCGGTACAGGTTCCCCTGTCTGATGAGGTTAAACGGATTCTGGATAAGCGGGCTGGTACTGTGGCTTTGGTCACTTTATTTTCTCTATTGATTATTCTGAAGCCATCCCATGCCCACAGCCAAAATGTTAAGAAGGTTGCAGATACACCAGCACCGATTAACAAGCCAGTTAGCACTGTTGCTAAGAAGCAAGCACCAGTTGTCAATAAAGATTTGGTAAAGCCAGAACGGGGTGATGTACCTCTTACATCCGAACAAATTGCGATCGCCAAAATCCAAACCCAAGTTTCCGAAGTAGCAAAGCAGTACGGCGAATCTTTATTTGGTTCGGTACAGACCGACTTTAAGCGTGGACGATTGGTTGTGGCGCTCAATGACGAATGGTACAAGTTGGAGCCAAGTCAGCAAACTCAATTGGTGACAGATTTACAAAATCGTTCTCAGTCGCTGAATTTCAAGAAACTATTCGTGGCTGATGCTGAAAATCATCTAATTGCACGTACCCCTGTCACTGGTAACGAAGTAGTTATTTTGAGGCAATAATATAAACGGCGCTTTGCGCCCTTTATATGTAGATGGGCATAATTAATTACAAACCCAAATCCGTAAAGTTGCTCCCCTGTGGGGAGCAACTTTACGGATTTGGGTAATTTATTTTGCACAAGTACTTAGTATGAGTTTTTATGGCAGAAGTAAAAGATCAGAGACATCCTCAGTACACCAAAGATCGTCAAATCGTAAATGAATTATTGGCGCAAATCACGCCAAGTAATCGCGATTATGCCGAGCTAGCTCGTTTGAGTATTCGCTATAAAGGATTTGTAGGAGCGCGAGATATTCAGGCGGATTTACTCAAGGTTCTCCATAATTGGCAGTTAACTGAGGAAGAATTATTTACCAAAACCCGACAGATCCATGCGATCGGCAAGGTCTATATGGGGAGGGATGAAGGTCAAGACGACTGGGCTTAGCCAAAAAAGAGATGGAGTGCCAAGCGCTCTATCTCTTTTTTGGGATTAATTCAGAATAGCAACGGTTATACTTAATAGAATAGGTTCATCATATAGCAGTCCTAAATCATTTGTAGATTTTTGGGTTTGTGGAAGCGCACCCCTTCGGGGTGCGCTTCCACAAACCATTTAGGATTGCTATATTACTCGTAACCTATAACCAAAAAGCATATAAATGTACAGATACGGCTAATTTCAATAGAACTAAACTCTATATTTCGCGAAAGGTTTAGAGCGTGTCTAAGAAGCCAATATACATAATTTTTCGGCTAAAGCAAAACTTCTCAAACACGCTCTTAGTAGTTATTCTTTATGATTTGCTATAGGGTACTTTTTATAAATATTCAATGTTTAATTTTGCAAATAACCTGATCTCGTCACACAATTCACAATCATTACCTACTCAAGTAAAGGTTTTGATTGTAGATAATAGTGAAAAAGATCGGTCTATTTATCGCCATTATATTCAAGCGGATGTCACCACTAACTATCAGATTACAGAATCTGACAATATCAAAGAGGCACTATTTCTTTGGCGATCGCAGAATCCAGACATCATGTTGCTGGACTTTAATTTGCTTGATGGGAATGGAATCGATCTTTTAGAGATTATCAGCTCAGGGATTGTTGATCCCAAGCTACCAGTAATTATGCTGACTGGATATGAAGATGGTATTACCGCCGCTAATGCGATCAAACTGGGGGCTGCCGACTATTTGATCAAGGATGAGATTAGTGCTGTATTGTTGCGTCGAGCTATACACAGATTGCTGGATCGGTTTACCTTATTTCATAAACTTCAGCGATCGCAACAACAAGAGGCTTTAATCTCTGAAATTTCTCTGCACGTTAGGCGATCATTGGAACTCAATAAAATTTATGAAGCGATCGTCCAAGATGTTAAAGACTTTCTCAAGGCTGATCGCACTGTAATTTACAAGTTCAATCCGAACATGAGTGGCATAATCGTCGCTGAAGCTGTCGATCCTCCTTGGGAGCCAAGTCTTCACAGCAATATTGTTGATACTTGTTTTCGCGATAACTTAGGGGGCGCATACCGACAGGGTAAAATTTTTGCTGCCAATGATATTCATAAGGCTAATTTAACTGATTGTCATATTCAATTGTTAGAACGATTTCAAGTAAAAGCGAATTTAGTAGTTCCCATTCTTTTACCTGAAACCACTCAGTATTTTGATATTGATGCCAGTAATTCTTCCCCTCTTCTATGGGGGCTACTAGTTGTTCATCAATGTTCAACTACACGTAGTTGGGAAGATGTAGATTTACGACTACTTCAGCAATTATCAGTACAATTAGCGATCGCTATTCAACAAGCAGAACTCTATCAAAATCTGCAAAATCTCAACTCTTCTTTAGAAGAAAAAGTACAAAAACGTACTAATGAATTAAGGCAGAATGAGCAATTGCTAAAGGTGTCTTTTGATAATGCGCCAATGGGGATGGCGACACTTAGTTTAGAAGGAAAATTTTTAACTGTTAATAAAGATATTTGTAAGATCTATGGCTATACTCCTGAAGAATTACTGCAAATATCTGCTATTGATATCACTCATCCTGATTCTATCGAGTTAACTTTAGCGCATCTAAACAAACTATTAGTAGGAGAAACGGAAAGTACAATTCTAGAAAAACAATACATCCACAAAAATGGTGAAATAGTTGATGCGATCAGTCGTGTCAGCTTAATCCGAGATATTGATAACTGTCCTGTACAGTTTGTCGTGAGTGTTGAGGATATCACTGAGAAAAAACAAAATGATGCGAAATTAGCTGCTGCGACGGTAGCCGAAGCTTCTAACAAAGCTAAGAGTGAATTCTTGGCTGCAATGAGTCACGAGATCCGCACACCCATGAATGCGGTCATTGGTATGGCTGGACTCTTAAGTAATACACCTCTTTCCCCTCAACAACACCAATTTGTTGCGGGGATTCGACAAGGTGGCGAAGTTCTTCTATCAGTGATTAATAAGATTCTGGACTTCTCTCAAATTGAATCGGGTACAATCGAACTAGAAGAACATCCCTTTGATTTAGGAACTTGTATTGAAGAGATCCTCGACTTGATGTCCTCTCAGGCTGCCGAGAAATCTCTAGAGCTATCGGCTCTAATTGATTTGGACGTACCGCAACGGATTATTAGTGACTCCACTTGTCTGCGACAGATTTTAGTAAATCTGGTTGGTAATGCGATCAAATTTACAGAAAATGGGGAAGTAGCGATTAGGGTGAGTTCGACTTTGATCGAGTCAGACTCAGATACCTATCAACTAAATTTTGCCGTGCGTGATACAGGAATTGGGATAGATCTAGCGTCGATCAAGCGACTGTTTAAACCTTTTAGCCAAGCAGATAGTTCGATTACGAGGCAATATGGTGGTACGGGCTTAGGATTAGCAATCAGTAAGCAACTTTGTAAACTCATGGGAGGCGAAATTCAAGTTGAAAGTACAGTGGGGCAGGGGACAACTTTTAGCTTCTTTATCCGCACTCAAGCGATCGCTGTAGAAGCTTTGGCGATCGCCCCTGAACTAAACCAAAAAAAGGTATTGATCGTTAATAGCAATGCCACAATTCAACAAGTGATTCAGGTTTATACTGAGGCATGGGGTATATTTGGGCAATCCGCCTTCTCTGAAGTGGAAGCTTTACAATGCTTAAGTTCATCAAAATATGATGCTATCTTAATTGACCGTCATCTCCAATCAATAGATCGATTAATAGATGGATTAGATTTAGCTAGAAATATTCACGAGCTTTTCCCCTCTTTACCAATTATTCTGTTAACTTCAGTCGCATCTATTGATATTCCTAGTTCTATTCGTGTTACTGGCTATTTAACCAAGCCAATTACAGCATCAAAGCTTTATCAAGTATTTTCAAACCTGTTTTTAACTGATTCCTCTCAATCAATAAGCCTCATCAATACTTCCCAACTAAACAGTAATTTTGCGAGTCGCTATCCTTTCCAAATTTTGATTGTAGAAGACAACTCTGTAAATCAGCAAATTCTTTTATTAATGCTAGAACGTTTAGGATATAAAGGAGATGCAGTAGCAAATGGATTGGAAGCGGTTAATGCTTTAGAAAGACAAGCCTATGATTTAGTTTTTATGGATATACAAATGCCCATCATGGATGGTTTGATGGCTTGTCAGCATATTCGACGGATGCCAAGACGCAATCCTTGGGTGATTGGGCTTTCGGCAAATGCCTTTAAAGAATCTCGTGATACAGCTCTATCGGCGGGAATGAATGATTACCTGACCAAACCACTCCAAATTGAAGATTTAATTACGACTCTACAAAGAATTTCAGAGAATTTACAATTAAGTAAACCTCAGTCTGAGCAAACTAAAGCTGAACTGCAAACTCAAAACCTAGAACCATTAACAAAGCAATTACTTGAGCCATCAAAAGCCAAATTTAGTGATATTGAGCAATCTATTACTACATCTAATGTCTACTTACAAGTAGCTGCTTCTATAGCTGGGCTTGCGGTAATTAATGCGTCAACCTTAAATATTTTAGAGAAATGTATAAGTAAACAGGCGCTTGGTGAAATCATTAACTCTTACTTAACAGAATCAGGACAAGCGATCGCGAGAATGCGGCAAGCTTTAAATCAACTAGATTTTGCAACTATCAGTTTTGAAAACCATTCACTGAGAGGCGGATGCGGTACATTAGGAGCCGATAGACTTGTCGCAATCTGTAAAGAATTAAGCCATTTTTGTAAATCGAATAGTCATCCTAGCAAGGTCGAAACCATAGATGTAATACTTCAGAAATTAGAGCTTGAGTTTGATAAAGTATCTCAATCATTGCAACAAAAAATTTCTTCTTGACTCCAAAATCATTATTTCTTTGGCACTACCTCCCTATACTTAAGAACTTTATTGGCTACCGCTATAGTTAAACGCAAAGCGCTATAGTTATGAACAGAATCGTAATATTTGTAAGATTATCAAAGGTCTCAGCTTATGTCAGCCGCAACCAAAAAATATCGATTAATTACGCGTAGCGACTTCGACGGTGTTGTCAGTGCCGTATTGCTCAAAGAACTCGATATGATCGATGAGATCCTATTCGTCCATCCTAAAGATGTCCAAGATGGTAAGGTCGAGGTCTGCGATCGCGATATTTTGACTAACTTGCCATATATAGAAGGCGCATATTTAGTCTTTGATCACCATACAAGTGAAACGATGCGAATTTATGATACGCCTGAAAATCATATTATCGAAGGTGAAGCTCCATCGGCGGCAAGAGTTGTTTATAACTATTATGGTGGCAAATTAAAGTTTCCCCAGATCTCGCAAGCAATGATGCAAGCAGTAGACAAATGCGATTCAGCACAGTTTGATATAGATGACATTCTCCATCCTCAGGGATGGGTATTATTGAGCTTTTTAATGGATTCGCGGACAGGTTTGGGGAGATTTCGTGAGTTTACGATTTCTAACTATGCCTTAATGATGGAATTGGTAGAGGCTTGTCGGAGCATGACCATTGAACAAATTATGGAACTTCCGAATGTTAAAGAGAGAGTAGAACTTTATTTTGTGCAGCAAGAGATATTTAAGAGACAGATTCAGCACTGTGCGGAAGTCCACGATAAACTGGTTATAGTGAACTTGCAGAAAGAAGAAACAATCTATGCAGGCAATCGCTTTATGGTTTATGCTCTATATCCTGAGTGTAATATCTCTATTCATCAGATGTGGGGAAGACAAAAACAGAATTCTGTTTTTGCAGTTGGCAAGTCAGTTCTCAATCGTACCTGTTCGATCAATATTGGTGAGCTGATGTTGAGGTACGAAGGTGGTGGACATGCTAATGCGGGTACTTGTCAGATTAATAACGAACAAGCGGAAGAAGTCAAACAGGAACTAATTGATATTATTACCAGAAATAATGTGATTCAGTCAGTGATGTCACTCGAATAACTTTCAACGGCTTGCTAAGCAAGACTTTCCCCAAAGACAAGTGGCGGCGCTTCGCGCCGCCACTTGTCTTTTTCTATAGGATATGTTGCAATTTAGAGCGCAGTATGGAGAGCGCATTAGCACGATGGCTTATTTTGGCTTTAATTTCTGGTGGAATTTCGCCAAAGGTCTGCTGAAACTCTGGTATTAAGAAAATCGGATCATATCCAAATCCATGATTACCACGGGGAGCATTGGCGATCGCCCCTTTGCAAACGCCAACAGCATCAGCAGCGATCTCGCCATCGGGTGAGGCGATCGCGATCGCACAAATAAATTGCGCTTCCCGATTAGAGTGATGACTAAGTTCAGATAAAACTCGATTAATGCGATCGCTATCTGTGTCAGCATACCTTGCGGAAAGTACTCCTGGAGCGCCATCCAGAGCGATTACTTCTAACCCAGAGTCATCGGCGATCGCCCATTCTCCCGTAGCGATCGCCACTTGAGAAGCCTTAAGATGAGCGTTCTCAACAAAAGTTGTGCCTGTTTCCTCGACATCAATACTGTCAGGTTTGGGAATCAGCGTTACACCTAGGTCTGCTAAATAAGCGCGAAACTCTTCTATCTTGCCAGCATTTCCGCTGGCAATTACTAATTTTTGCAGTTGAGTTGACATATCAGACATTTGTTAAACCATCATTGCTATGGGAATCATATATGATTCCCATAGCAATGATGCTATAAATTGTCTTGCTATAGCAACGCAAGATGTTGCGATTGAGGCTATGGATTTAGTCCAAGGAAGAAATCAGACTGAAAGCGATCTCTAGTTTCGGAATAGACAAAAACTGCACCCCCAAGTCGATCAATTGCCTTTTGGATCTCGGCGGGTAGCACTGGTTGCGATGACTTATCTTGACTGGGTGGAATATCAGAATTAGGTGCGAACAAGAGGAATCCCAAAGTCGCGACTTGTTTGGCGATCGCATTAGCATTGAGATAAAAATAGCCAAAGTTTGGTTGGGGCATATCGGCGATCGCATCGCGAAACATCTCTGATTCAGCCAGAGCAGGCTTAGGGATGGGAATAAAAGCCGATGCAGTATTTGCACCCAAGGTCAACATTAAAGTCTGGCGATCGCGCCAGCCATAGGCAAAAATGCTCTGGGTTTTACCCGCAACTCGATTATCAGGAAACTCAAAGCTGGTTAGTAAAGTAGTCCCCACTTGACGCTTTTTCAATTGGAGAATATTCTCGTCCATTTCCGTAAATCCAGTAAAAAATTTGGCTAATTTGGCAAGAGTTGCATTAGCCGCTTCAGGATTGGATGTACGAATTAATGCTCCTATGGTCAGATCAACACCAATCTCTTTAAAAGGAGAGTGATCGCTAGGAAACACAACAACTGCGTATTCTCCATCCATCCAAGAGATAATATCTTTCTCAATGTCGAGATCTAATCCAGAACCAACAATCAAAGGAGTAATCATTCGCAATCCTTCAACAAAAATTTTGTAGGACGGTTGCATTTTTGACTCTTCCACAAACCATTGCCATTGACGATTGAGATTGCGGCTGGTAATTGCTCCATAGAGATTTGAGGGCAGGTAAGACAGCAGACGATCGCGAGTTTCGGTATCCTTGGGTAGAGGCGATCGCCCTTCCGAGAAATAACTATTACTCTGACTACGAATACCTTTGGGCGTTACCCATGTAAATAGATCAAAACTGCTGTACTGCCCCAACGTATATTTCAAGCCTTCAATATATTCTGCTCGACTAAATCCCGGAATTTCCGAAGTCTCAGGTAGATCCGCAGCCACAAGCTCAGAAATTTGACCCAGCCCTTTAAAATCACCGTAACCTGCAATCAGCGATCGGTTCCACAGAGGATTATTGAGCGATCGCAAAAACAGAGGATGATCAGCGAGAGGTGTTAACCTCAGTTCAGAAGTTTCAATAGATGTGTCAATCATTTTCTGGATTGCTTGGCGATTGGTAGAAATCACCGCAACTCCACTCGGTAACTTGGCGATCGCGAAGCGTTTTAAGCTGAAATCAGGAACGCTAGGTAAAATTGGTTCTTCTTCAGAATCAGCATCTTCTTCTTGATCATCTGTATCAGGCGCATTATCTTGTTTATTGCTTAACAAAGATTTCAATGTGATTGCTGGTTTTTTCTGAGATAGAACTGGTTTCTTGTCTCCAATAGATTCTTCTTCTAGTTGCCATTCCAGAATTTTGACATTTTGATACAGCGTTTCTGTCGGTTTTGGCAAATCGAGACTCTTTAACTTATTCAGAAAAAGCTCAAATTTCTGTCCATCTGCAACTGGAGATAAAGCTGTAAAAGTTAACTCCAGTTTGTCTTCGGTATTCGCCGAAAAGGCGATCGCCATTTCTTTGCCCAGCCAAGGTTGAATATCCTTAGCAATGGAGATTTCGGGAAATTGACCGAAAAATGTCAATAATTTGTCAAGTGCAGAAATTGGATCAGTAGTTTGAGATTTGCCTAACGCATTCCAAGAGTCTGCATTCAGATCAACCACAACTAATCCGATTACATCTATGGGAATCTGCTTAGCGAGATCAAGAGAACGTCGGGCAAATTGACTAGATGCAGGATTCTGGATATTCCCAGTGGCAATAGTACTTAGAAAGTTCGTTGATTTGGGACTAACAGATACATCTTTAAGGGAATTAGCGATCGCAGGCAAAGCTGAAGTACTAGCACTAATCGCCAAAATTGTGGCAAACAAACTCCTCACAGAATAAACCCTCTTTAAAGTAAACGGTAAAATTTTGTCATGAGAATGGGCGGCGCAAAATGCCGCCCATTCTCACTACGATAATTAATTGATATTACAGCTAGCAATCTTCGCTAAGAGAGCAGCATACTGCGCCTGAAACTCTTTGGCTTTAGAATCCTTGGACTGATGCCATGATGCTAGCCAAAGCGGTGTGGGGAAATGTCCATCAGGAGTAGTTTGAGGAGAAGTGGCATTGGAGGCGATCCAAGTTCCGTTTTGTCGCCACCCAACGCAATCGCTAAAGACTTGCCAACCTTTCATCGCTTTATCTTCTTCGATCACCGCACCAAAAATCTTACTCACTTCATCGGCTGAAGTATTCTCCGAAGCAATATTAGCCGCTTTAGTAGTCTGTGAGGAAGCCATTTTAGGTGCTGAGGACTTGCTTGTCACATTAGCGGGAAGCAACTGCAATAACTGCGGTGATGCTTTAATTTGATCAGCTTTTTGCGCTAAAACTTGTTCCTGAGATTGTTTGATTTCCTTGATAAGAATTGGTGCGAGGGTGCGAAATTGATTATTAGGATTTGATACGGCGATGTTTACCGATTCCATCAACACTGACCAAGGTACTAGACCAAAGCGATCGCCGATTTGCTGTAGCTGATTACAAATTGCCGCTAGATTTTGACGACTGCGAGGACTATCAGGCTGCTTAAATAACTCCAGCATATTTCGCAACTTGAGCGGGACTTCCGATTGAAATGCGGTCAACATTCCCCTTGTATCAATCTTGGGATCTCCTACCACCGCAGTGGCTTCGGTATCTTTACCTGAGATCAAATTTTGTAGATGATTTTTGAGATTCGCAAAGATTTGATCAGAACCAGCCATAACTGTATCTACAGCATCTTTAGTCAGACCATAAGGACTTTGCAAATGTTCGACAAGTTCTTGTAATTTATCAAAAGCTTGTAAAAAAAGTGTCTGTAAATCTTGATCGACTTGAAAATTAGTATTCTCTCGCATAACTTTAAAATAGTCTTCAAAGTTATGGGCAACATGTTGAATGCTACTAAATCCCAGCATGGCTGCTCCCCCCTTAATTGAGTGGGCTGCTCGGAATATTTCATTTACCGCTTCAGAGTTACCCATCAGTGATTGCAAATTGAGCAGCCCTGATTCAATTGTTTGGAGATGTTCTTTTGCCTCCTCAATGAAATAGCCTGTAATCTGCTTTTGCTTATCCTGATCCATGACACTAACCCCTTATGATTTGCCTTGTGAATTGATGGTGAAGTTGCTAAGTACCTGTATAAATTACCCAAACCTTTAGATTTGTAGCTCTGCGGGGCTAAACTTTACGGGTTTGAATTTGTAATTAATTACGTCCATACACTTACCCCAGAATTGATGACATATAGATCTGATTTTGAGCGCTGAATCCATAGCGACCCTGACTATACTGCCGCCACAGGTTATCAATGATTTGCAAGTCGTCACAGGAAATTTGCTTGATTTCCTCGGCTGTCAATACCGAACCAAGATTTTTACGCGCAGCCTGACACATCACATTCCATGTTTCTTGATTGGCTTCTTGCCATTTACCACTGGATAGCAAAGCTCTTAACTTAGTATAGTCAACGCCTGTGCTAGAAGTGAGTGATTGTAATTGAGTAGATGGCTCAGTATTGGCGATCGCTAATCCTTTTTGGGGACGACGAAACCGTAAAGTCATGGCTCCATTGCTTTGACCATCACCCAATAAAATTGCTTCGCCTGTATCTGTGAGTTTGATCGAAATCTCGACCTCATCAAGTGCTAACCCATTGGCATGACTTGGCGCATTGTCCGTAGCGAGTTGCTGCACCAAGCTAGCAAGTCTTTGAATGCTGTCTTTAATCTTGGTGGTGCTGATCGATTTAATCGACTCGCCCTTGGCGCGATCGCCATTTCCCATAAATTCAATTAGTATTTCTTCGCTATCCATGACATCCTTGTTTGGGCTAATTGCCAGATATTTAAGACAATCTCTGCGTAAATTTTAAGAGGAAATCGCCTCAAAGCTATGAATATCTGACTCTCTGTTTAAGTTATTGGTTGAAATGCTAAGTATCTGGACATAATTAAAACCCAGGGTCATAACCTGTGGCAAACGCTGCGCGTGCGCCACAGGTTATGAGAGGTTATATGTAATTGAGCCTAGCTACTTATCTAAAGTGTTACTTAGAGAATTATTTAAATTACTTAAATTATTGTCTTTATCGTTGCTCTTGTCATTAGCACTATTGCTCGGAATATTACTAGAACCATTACTAGCAATGTTAGTTATAGCTGTATAAGTATTATTCGCAATAGGTACAGTCGATTTAGTCGCTGTAATTCTAGCAGTAATCGCTCGTTTTGTTAGTGCTGTATTATAGGCTGTGGTAATCGCCAGCCGATCCACCATTCCAATTACCCGCTTGGGTTGGTGGCGATCAACCACAGGCATCTGGCGTAAGTCCCTAGTTGCCATGCGTTTTAGAGCTTCAGCAAGAGACTCATCGGCAAAGGTACAGATTACTTCCTTGGTGCAAATATTCTGTACAGTCATGTCCTCAAGGGGGCGATCAGTTGCAGGTGCGGATAGCAATCGTTTCAGATCTTGTGTAGTCAGAATTCCTTGCAAGTGGTTGATCTCATCTAATACTAAAGCGCTATGGTGATAGCCACTGGTGATAAATTGGGCGGCTTGCATCAAGGGCATTGAATATTTGACCGAAGCGGGATTGAGGGTCATGACTTCGGCAATCTTGATTTTTTCAAGGACTTCGATATCAGCGGGCAGACCAGACCATTGCATGATCATCCGATCTGCGGATTTTGATGAATCAATTTGGTCAAGTACCCATGCACAGAGTCCTACGGCTGCCATCAATGGTAAGACGATGCGGTAGTCGCGAGTCATTTCAAAGAGCAGCAATACTGATGTTAAGGGGGCGCGAACGGTTCCTGCTAAAACTGCAGCCATTCCGACGAGGGCATAGGCGGGAGAAGCGGCGATCGGGATTGAAGTAGGTAAAAAACTGGCGATCGCCTGACCATACAAACTACCCAACACGGCTCCCAAGAAAATTGAAGGTGCAAAAATCCCCCCAACAAAGCCACTCGCAGAACTAATCGCCGTTAATAAAAGTTTAACTACCAACAAAATCGCTAGCAGTGGAATCGTAAACGGTGTATCTTGCAAGATCGATTCCACAGTTTCGTAACCAATCCCAATTACTTCAGGAAAAGTTAAGGCAATCAGACCGACACATAGTCCACCAATCAGTAATTTGATTGGCATTGATAGCTTTTGCATAAATGGGGCGATCGCCCATTCTCCAGCAAAAAATTTCTTCGCTTGTTTAATTGCGCGAGTAAACATTAGGGCGACAACACTAGCCAGTACCCCTAATCCAAGGTATAGAGGCAATTCCCAGTAGCTGCGTACTTCGTAGACAGGTAGGCTAAAAGCTGGACGTTCGCCCAGACTAATCTGGGAAACTAACGCCGAAATGACCGAGGCAATAACGACAACGCTAACATCGGAGTTAGGGCTAGATTTATCAGTGCGATAGGAATCACGTAGTAAGACTTCAAGGGCAAAAAATACACCAGCGATCGGTGCATTAAATCCTGCGGCTAACCCTGCCGCTCCCCCTGCTCCAATTAGTAGCCGAATGCGTTCGCTGGAAAATTGCAGCATTTGACCCAGCAAAGAGCCAATATTGCTACCTAGCTCCACACTTGGACCCTCAGGTCCAAGAGATGCGCCTGCGCCTAGAGAAAGTGCGGCCGCCACAGTTTTTAGGGGGACTTGCGAATAGGAAAGCCCTAGCTCTCGGTTAGAAGTCCTCGCTTCTGCTTGATCTAATTTATCTAATTTGAAGCGTACAAGGCTGACAACTAGCGCTCCAATCATCGGAATCAAGATGATCGCCCAATGCCACTGGGAACTGAGAAATACAGCTACCTTATGCCAATAGAATTCTTGGGTAAATAAGATCAGCTTACGAAATAGGGTTACCCCAGTGCCACTGATTAAGCCCACAGCGATCGCCGAAACAAGCATAACCGTCTCTGCAGATGGCTGAAGACGGTTTAGAACGGTCACCAATAGGCGGGAAAGCGACATGGTGGAGAACTCGTGGAAAAGAGTAATTGGGGCTAGAGTAATTCAGTGTTTAACCTAGGCGGAAGTAGAGAAATACTTCAGTCCAAGGGGATTATTTGGGAGATCATTCTAAATTTTCTGCATCGATATCTTCAGAAAACTCTAAAGGTTCCTCTGATTCTGCCCTCGTTCCTGATTCAGAATTAGACAAGTCACGATCGCCTTCAGAATTCACTACGGCAACTAAGTCGATTTGTTGGCGATAATAATCTACCCCTTTGACTTGTACTTCTACGCGATCGCCCAAACAATATTGGCGACCACTACGACGACCAACTAATAAAGTTGAAGCTCTCGCCCTACCTTTGCCATTGATCAATGGGAACTCATACCAGTCATCCTTAAGGGAACTGACATGAACTAGTCCTTCAACTAATAGAGATTCGATCTCTACAAAAAAGCCATAGGACTGAACGCTGGTGATGATGCCGTAGAAATTTCCGCCTGTGTGCGATCTCATAAATTCCGCTTTACGCAATCCATCCAGATCAGAAATAGAACGGTGATACAGAGCATCAGCTTGATTGAGTTTTGGTACAATCGCCTCCAAATCTTCAATTAACTGCCGCTCTGTTTCAGGTGGTAAAACACTCCAATTTACCTGACCATGGGCGCTAGAACTGCGAAGGTTGACCCCATCCTTAATCCTGATGCTGCGGCGATCGCGTCCTTCTTCAAATACAGTATGTAAAATGCGTTGGATTAGTAAATCGCCATAGTGATTTTGTGGAAATACACCATGCACATAGGGCTGCTCAATTAATCCCAATCCAAAGTGGAGTGATGGCGCAAGTACGTACTCATTAGTCTTAAACATAGACATCAGTAGATATTTGAGAATATCGCGAGTTGCGTCTTGTTCAAGCTGATTCACCTGTGCCAAAATCTGATGCAAATCCGCAATTTGAATCTGTTCAGGTGTTTCTAATTGAGCTGCAATTCCCATGCTCTCCAATAACTTCGTCCAGTCATCAACCTTACCTTGATCAGGAGGAATCTGTCGCAAATAAATACTTGGGATTGATAGAGACTGTAGATGCGAAGCGATCGCTTTATTTGCCAAGATCATTACTTCTGTAACCTTGCCAGAGATCTGCAAAGTTAAGGGAACTACCGTCAAGCCACGCACTCCCTCGTCCGCCTCTTGAGAAGGAATCTGTGGCAATACCAGTCTGATCGCATTAGATCGCTCTTGTAGTAAAGTTCCCACCTTGGCAATTAGATGGACTAACTCTTCTACTTCTGTATCAATTTCTTGGCTAGGAGCATCCTCATCAACTGCTACTTTCCCATCAAGAATTTGTTGCGCTCTCTGATAACTCAAGTTTGCTCGAACCAGTACTGCTGAAGGCTGAATCTCAAAAGAAAGCATATTTCCTTCGTGATCCAATTTAATCAACACCGACATTGTGAGATATTCGGGCTGATTAAATACATTCATCTCAGGTAACATCGGCAAAATGGTATCACCCAAGAAAAATGACCGTAGACGCTTCTGAGCTTCCAAATCCAAAGGTGAACCTGCCGTCACATAGGTCGCTACATCAGGAATATGTACTCCCAATTCCCAGCCAGTATCGACCTCTGCGATCGAAATTGCTGAGGCATTACCGATTCTGACGGTTAGGGTCTTGCGTAAATCAAGACGATGTTTGAGGTCAGCTTTTCGCACACCCCTAGGTAAACTTGCTGCGGCCGTCAAAGCCTTGGCACTAAATCTTCTGGGCAAATTATGTTTGCAACATACCAGATCAATATCATTAGTCGATTCGGCATCATCGCCCAAAATCTGCAAAATGCGTCCTAAAGGTAAGTGATTACCTAAGGAAAATCTCACCATTTCCAAATGTACGAGTTTGCCATTTGCCACACTGAGATCGGGAGTTTCCTCGTCTGGTATTAGCTCTACTTCAAACAATAGGCGATCATCTAGCGGTACGGCTCGATAACTATCATCCGTGAATTTCACGGTCGAAAGCAAAGTTGGATTTGATCGCTCAAGGATCAAACGGACTTCCCCTTCAGGCGATCGCCGCCGCACGCCATCTTTAGTCACCCGCACTAAAACGCGATCTCCATTCCAAGCATTACTTAAACGGCTCTCGCGCACGTAGATATCTTCAGCACCCTCGACATCTTGGATCGCAAAGCAAAAACCTTTACTTGAACAACGCAAACGACCTTCTACCAAACCTTCTTCTTGGATGCGGCGGTATCGTCCTTTGTCTTTTTCAAGAATACCGATTTTTTCAAGCGCATCGAGGGCAACTTGGAGCCGACGAACACTTTTGTTGTCATCACCGATCCCAAGTTTTTTTTCGATCGCTTTGGGCGTAACTAGCTTGTCATCAGAGAAATTGTCTAACAGTTGATTAATCGAGAATTCCATGAGGCGAAGGTCGAGCGATTGTTTAAGGTGAGCAAATTAGAGCAAACAAGGGATAACAACAAAGTAAAGAGCTACTTACAAACACAAACTAGAAGCAAACATCAACATCGCAAATCAACGACAGTCAAGATTTCGACGATTAGTACAGACAAATAACTTCGATAGATTCGACTTATCAAAACGAAACTGTGGAAGTTAATCTATCTTCTTAGAGACGATCTTGATAGCTCTGCGATGGCATTATAGACTCAATGCAGGATAAAAATATGGATCGAAACGCATATCTACCTATCCCGAATGGCATTTCCCTAAGAAACTTTGATTATTTCTGTAGGGGGGTAGCTCTAGCTTTTTTCCATGCTTGTAGGGCTTAGGTAACTTGCAAAATTTGCAAAGTTAGCTTGCATAGTGTTCCCCTGCTGATCCTATTTTAGCCCAATTGCTCCAGCAAATATTTTGGATCTTGACTTTAGTTTAGAAATTCTACTTTAGATTTCTTAGTGTATTGTTTTTTAGAGTTTTACTCATTTAGTTTTTATGTTTGTTGCGATCGCACTATAGCTTTTGAGCATAAATACTATAGTCAATGTATTGGGCAACACTTAACTTTGTGCTGCTATTGTTGCTACATTATTAACATACAGATATTTAAGCTGTTATGTTGTGAGGAATAGTAACAAATGTCTAAGTTTTCCATAAAAAACTACAGCGTAGTAATTTCTGCTGCTGTTGCTGCATCTGCTTTGATTAGCGGTTCTGCTAATGCTCAAGCTTCTCAAGAATCTGAAGTAATCCGCTCCGTAACTACTGACAGCTTGGTTCGTCCCAGTGCTGTTGCTCAAAATGTAACTTCAGTATCTCAACTTAGCGATGTCCGCCCCACTGACTGGGCTTTCACCGCATTGCAATCCTTGGTAGAGCGCTACGGTTGTATCGCTGGCTATCCTGACAGCACTTTCCGTGGTAGACAAGCAACCAGCCGTTACGAATTTGCTGCTGGTTTGAATGCTTGCTTAGACAAGATCAACGAAATTATCTCCGCAGGTTTAGCTGATAAGGTCAGCAAAGAAGACCTCGCAACTTTGCAAAAGCTACAAGAAGAGTTTGCTGCTGAACTTGCAACTCTTCGTGGTCGTGTAGATGCTCTTGATGCTAAGACCGCTAAGCTCGAAGCTCAACAGTTCTCCACCACCACCAAGCTACGCGGCGAAGCAATTATGGCTCTTGCTGCTGCTTCTGATGGTACGACTACAACTGGTGTTGACAAAACCAATACAACCTTCAGCTATCGTGTTCGTCTGAACTTGGATACTAGTTTCACGGGCAAAGATCTGTTGAGAACTCGCTTAGAAGCAGCTAACAATCCTAACTTAAATGTACTTGGAGGTAACAACTCCACTCGCTTATCTTTTGATACCAACACAAGCAACTCATTTAATATTGGGCGTTTGTATTATAAATTTCCAGTTGGCGACAACATCACTGCTTACATTGCTCCAATTGGCGCTCCTGAAGATGTCATCAGCCCTCTAAATCCTCTGGAAAGCGACAGCCAAGGTACAATTTCTCGCTTTGGTCGTTTTAATCCTCTAATCCGTATTGCTTCTAGTAGTCGTGATAGTGGTTTAGCAGTTGCTGGTTTGACCTTTAAATTTAACAATCAAGCAGCTCTTGAACTGATGTATAGTGCTGCTAATGCTGGTACTCCTACTGGACAAGGTGGTGTAACTGGTAACGATACTAAGTTTGCTGCTCAGTTAGTTGCCAAGCCATCTGATGCATTTACTCTCGGTATTGGCTACGCCAATGCTTACACAGTTGGCAACACCTTAAGCTCTGGCTTAAACATCGACTCTTTGGGTGGCGCTGCTGGTGTTACAGGTATCAAGACTAATACTGTCGTCGGTAGCTTGGTTTGGGACATCACTAAGAAGTTCACCTTCAATACATGGGGATCTTGGTCTTTTGCTGAAGCAACTGGTATAAATTCTTCGACCACCTTCACCACTTGGTTAGCATCTATATCTGGTAAGGATTTGTTTACGGAAGGCGATCTTGCTGCTCTTTCCTTCGGTCAGCCTCTACTGAGAACTAGTATTGGTGGTCTTGCCCAAGGTAGTGCTGATACCCCTTATCACTTGGAAGCTTTCTACCGCTTCCGTGTTTCTAAGAATATCAGCATCACTCCTGGTGTATTCTTTGTATTCAACCAAGGTAGCAACAATGCTAACGGGACTGCAACAGTTGGCGTAATTCGTACCACTTTCTCCTTCTAGGATTTGGTTAATTAAACTCTAAAAAAGCGAGGTGTTTACGCCTCGCTTTTTTTGCTGATCATAAATAAAGTCTGAATCACGGATTAAACGGATTATTTGATTTCACGGATTTAATCTGCTAAAAATTAAGCAGTGAGCCAAGCCCTCTGCTTAATTTTTAGGCTTTAATGTTTGGATGTCGATTAGTCTTTAAAAATTTGTGTCATCCTTAAATCCGTCTAATCTGTAATTCAGACCTTTTCGCGTCATGCTAGAAATGATCGCGTGGCTTCAGAAACTTGGGGCATTGGATCGTTGACAAGTTTCTCCAGAGCTGCTTTAGCTTCAGAACCGCCAAGTTGGGCGAGAGACTGGGCAACTCGATGTCGGATTTGCCAATCAGGATCTTCGACAAGGGGCAACAGAAGTGCTACCGATGCGGGATTGCCTAAATCACCGAGAGAACCGATCGCCGCAATTTTGACTAGTTCATTAGGACTTTGTAATGCTTCAGTTAGTAAATCAAAGCCTTGAGGGTCGCCTAGCTCACCGATCGCGGCAATTATACTAAATTGAAACATCCAGTCATTAGTGGACTCGTAGGCTGTTTTAAGTAAATCAAAGGCTTGGGTAAGTTGTAGGGAACCAAGCGAAGCAGCGGCGGCGGCTCGCACATCAATTTCAGGATCGAGCGATAGGCGATCGCTTAAAATTTCTAAGGATTTTTCTAAATCAACCGTGCCGACTGTGCCAAGTTGACTGACGGCATCATAACGAATACGTGCATAGGAATCGATCGCCGCGATCGATAGTAAAGTAAATCTCTCAGAAATGGCAAGAGAGCGACTAGCATGAAGGGCTTTCATCCGAATACCCATATCATCTGTAGCTAGTTGCTCTCTTAATGTTTCAAACTGAGTTTCTAATGTTTCGCTCACAAGAAAATCTCGCAATTAATACGCTAACGTTTCTAGTGTCTCACGTAAGTAGCTACGAACGAGATCATCAAGAACGCTTTCTTGTACCACTAAAACATCTTTGGGATCGCCCTTGGGATCAACATTTCGAGATCGCTGCCACTTATCAAATCCTGAACTGGTAGCGATCGCTTGTTTGAGATGACTCCAGACTTTAGGATCTTTGGCAGCTTCATGTAAAGGGAGAGCCAAGTCATTCGCTGTTGAGGATAAGTTCATAGACATTTCCTAAGCTTATATAGAGATTACCAGATGCGCTAAAAGCGTAATTAGTTAAGAATAAACCAACTAAAGAGCATAATTAGCTCAATAATATTTATCCTATCACTTCAATAAAGAAGCCATAGACCTAGAATTAAATGTATATCTATAGGTATAAATCAATCATTTAAATCATTATGACTACTTCAAATCCTTTTGTTGATCCAAATATTGCATCGCAGGCTACAGAACTAAATCCAAACTATGCAATACCTGTTGTACTTGTGTTGGCAGGAATACCACTTATTTGGGTTCAACCAATTGCTGCGGGTGTAGTTGCAATTTTTGGATTGTTTTTAGTTTATCAAGCAGCGACGATTCGGTTAGTATTTACCGCGACAGATTTAGAGGTTTATCGATCGCAAGAAAAGTTCCGTACTTTCCCCTATCAAGAGTGGCAAGATTGGAAGGTGTTTTGGTTTGCTTTCCCAATTTTGTTCTATTTCAAAGAAGTAAAAAGTATTCATTTCTTGCCAGTTTTATTTGACGCAAGAATGCTGAAAACTTGTTTAGAAAAAAATATTCCTTTGAAAAAGTCGTAGCAAGTAGGGAGGGCATTGCCCACCCTACTACTAATTAATACAGTCGTACAGAAACATTTGTAAAAGCGGCGCGAAGCGACACTTTTACAAATGTTTCTGGGTTTTAAGTCAGCGCAAAGCGATGTATTGGCAACTAGCATGAATTACTTTTTAGGTATTGATTTTGGGACTTCGGGCGTAAGGGCGATCGCCATTAATGCAAGTAACGAAATTGACGCAATCTCTCGCGCTGAATATGACATTCGTGATTGCGAAACATGGCAATTAGCGCTTTATGAAGTAATTGCTAGTTTGCCTCAGAAAATTAGGCAAACTACTAAAAAAATAGTTGTCGATGGCACTTCCTCTACTATTTTGATTTGCGATCGCAATGGTAAGGTCATCTCACCACCAATGATCTATAGCGATACCTGTGAGTCTGATGTTTTAGATCAAGTCAAAAAAATCGCCCCAGCAAAGCATTCAGTTTGTAGTGCAACTTCCAGTTTTGCTAAATTAATTTCATTCCTTGCCAGAGCAGAGATTCAAGATTCATTTACAAGCCAAGTGCGATCTCTTTATTTTTTGCATCAAGCTGATTGGCTGGGTTATTTACTCCATGGCAAATTGGGCGTGAGTGATTATCACAATGCGCTCAAGTTAGGATACGATCCTCTGCTTCTGCAATATCCTGATTGGTTACTGTCATGGTTACTCAATAATCCTGCGGTAGTTTTGCCTGAAGTTTTTGCACCAAGTAAAACTGTAGGGATGGTTAATAAGACGATCGCCTTAAAATTAAATTTGCCTTTAGATTGTGCGATTGGTGCGGGAACGACTGATAGTAATGCTGCATTTTTATCTAGTGTTGGTACGGCGACTCCTGCCATAGGGACAGCAGTGACATCTCTCGGTTCAACGATGGTGCTAAAAGTTTTAAGCGATCGCCAAATTAATGATCCCAGTTACGGGATCTATAGCCATCGGTTTGAGCATCCAGAATTAGGGTGTTTGTGGCTAGTTGGTGGGGCTTCCAATGTTGGTGGGGCTGTATTGCGACAATTTTTTACAGATTCAGAGTTGCAAGAGTTTAGCGATCGCATTGATCCACATATTGCTAGTTCATTGGATTACTATCCTCTAACCAAAATAGGCGATCGGTTTCCGATTAATGATCCTCATCTTGCGCCAAGACTAGAACCACGACCTGATGATTCCATTGAATTTTTGCATGGATTGCTCGAAAGTATGGCAAGAATTGAGGCAAAGGGCTATCAACTTTTGCAAGAATTAGGCGCTTCGCCGATTCAGCGAATTTATACCGCAGGGGGTGGCGCAAAAAATCAGGTGTGGACAAAAATACGCGATCGCCATTTACAGATCTTGATGCAACAGTCTCAGCAAACTGAAGCAGCCTATGGGGCTGCATTATACGCCGCAAGTAGAACTTACAACCCAAACTCAAATAAATGAAGGCGGCACTTCGTGCCGCCTTCATTTATTTGAGTTTGAGCAAAACTTTCATTGAGATAGTAGCAATTCTCAATTAAACCAAACTACAAATCCAAATAAATTACTACCGAAAGCGCTAACCATCGTATTCCAAACGTTCATATCGGTAACCTTTCCTTTTTCTAAATAGGGAGTAGCGGCTGTTCCTTGTACCCAAGACCCCAAATCAAAAGTGCGTGGCTCTGTAAAAATTCTGGCAAAATCAATGCTGAGCTTCTCATCACGCCAGAAAGGTAAATTCTTCTTGCCGTCAAGAATTGCGGTGATTTCATCAAGAGCGGCTAGCCAAGATTTCACCATTTCATCTGTAACCCGAACTTGAGGAATTGCAGAAGTCTGCTTAGGATTGGGAATCCATTCGCGATCGCTATCCGTTTCTGCCAAAATCGACTTCCATGACTCACGACTGAGACTAATTACTGATTTCATATGATTGAGAATAGTCGTCATCCGTTGTGGTTCCGCTAAAGGGAACTTAGCCAGATGGACTGCTGAAACTAAATCAAGAATCTCAAAGAAACTGGAACTATAGTCTTCAGGAGATTTTCTGCGCGTCGTGAGCAAAAATTTATGGGGCGTATCCACATCTTGAAAAAATAAGTGAGCGCAAGCAGCAAATAACTCGCGACTATCGTAAGCCCGCAAAAATTCACTGATCGCTCCTAAGACATGGGTATATCCCTGTAACCACAAAGCATCACCGCGATCAAAAGCGATTAAAAACTGTTGTGCTTCTTTTTGGGTAACGTTCGCACCAGTCACAGAATTAAAAATCTGCCATAACATTTCTTTGTCATCAGCTTTGCCATTGCCATCAAAATCTAAACGAATCAAGCCTAAACGTAGGGCAAGTTTGAGATTCTGATCTTTAATCGGTTCGAGTGTAGTCCGCACGGTAGCAAGATCATCAATCCAAGTCTGAAAAACCTGCTGGAGTCCGTCGTAAGTTAAAGTTTGTGGTTTGGGGTTTTGAGGTACTGGCAAGCGTAAAAAAGGGATCGATCCACTTACGGGATTTTGAATCAGTCCATAACGATAGAGCGACTGCATTAACCGTTCAGTACCACTCATAAATTGGATTACGCCCAACCCAAAGCGAGCTTTGTCATCTTGAGCATTATTTTTTAAATAGTCATTAAAAACTTTTTCGCCTTCAGCAAGCTTTCCTGTGGTGAGATAGGGGTCGGGTAATGGTGCGATCGCTGCATTACTCGGCTGTAAGGCGATCGCAGTAACCACAATCAAACAAGAAACCAAAATAGCGACCAGCGATCGCCATAGCCACTGTATTTTTTTTGGCATATGCAAATTCCTAAGCACAAAAAATAAATGATGCAAGCTTAGCTTACATCATTTATTTTTCGCATATAAAATTGAAACTAAAAGGTTGCTTGGCGACCTTTTAGTTGGCTTAACAATAAGCACTAATGTCTTCGCCACAGCGATCCGCTAAAAAGCAAAGGGCACGGAATCTAAGCCCGACTAGTTCATCGTATACAGGGTTGAGTTTACAAAGGGGTGGAATGTGGATGAGGGTGTGACCAAAGAATTTAATGGTGCGCTCAAAGGGACATTGAGCAGGAATTAGTTTAGCGATGCGATGGGCTGTTTTAGATTTGTGGATTTCAAAGTTATCGATGGTCTGACGTAACGGTTGTAGCAGATCAAAAGTTTTTTTGGATTGAGGTCTGCCGATATATGAGTTTTCCCCGCCAAATCCTGAGCTATTAATACTTGACATGTTCACCAAACGCTCTTTACAACAGAGTATGTAGATTTAAAGCATTTACGTTACTAATCTTAACATAACTACCTCAAATCTAGGTCAGAAAATACATTATTCATTCTTATGTATGAGATAGTTGATCCAAACAGAACGAATAGAGCTTTTTCTATGACATTAATAATTCATAGCTTACCCATTTGTCTGTATAGGCGATCGCTATAATCCCAAAGCATAAAATGGATTAGCCATTTTATGCTTTTAAAACCCTTGCTGGGTTTAGTTTCCAATCTTCATACAGCCATACTTGAGTTAGTTGTCCCAAAATAGGCATGGCGGCGCTTCGCGCCGCCATGCCTATTTTTTGTCTTAGACACGGCTGGGAATTGGTCCGCGTCGTTGAGAAATGGTGATCGAATCTTGTAAAAATTGGCGCAAATGTTGAACATGAGGGTTATCAACAAGGGTAACTAGTTTCTCAAGAGCTTCAACGAGAGTCAGATCTTGGTGATATAACAATCGAAATGCTGACTTCAAAGCTTGTTGAGTCTCTCCATCTAGTCCAGCCCGATCAATGCCAACTCGATTTAGGGTGCGTACCCGAGAAGGATTACCCTCTACGAGGGTATAAGGAGGTACATCTCGCTCAATCCGACTCATACCACCCACCATTGATAATCGTCCAATTCGCACAAACTGATGCACTCCTAGTACCCCGCTGATTCTGGCATGGGACTCGATATGGACATGTCCTGCCAGAGCCACGCCATTAGCAATAATTACGCGATCTTCGATTTCGCAATTATGCCCCACATGGACATAGGCCATCAGTAAATTGCCGTTGCCAACATGGGTAACTTCATCAGCTTCATTGGCGCGATTAATTGTGACGTACTCACGAATGCGGTTGTCATTACCGATTTTGACGAGGCTCTCAGCACCAGCATATTTCAAGTCTTGAGAATCCAAACCGATCGCCGCCCCTGGATAAATTTGGTTGCGATCGCCGATTTCAGTTCTCCCTTCGACAATGGCATGATGCCCAATGACAGTATGAGCGCCAATTTTCACCTGTTCACCGATGACAGCATAAGCTCCAACTTTGACAGTCGGATGGAGTTGGGCATCAGGATGCACTATGGCTGTCGGGTGAATAAATTCAGACACAGGCGCATGAGACACAGGCATAAAAAGTTTGGCTCGCTTGATACTAAGTTAGATCGCTTGATTTGCGATCGCTTGGATCGCCAGATCACAAATTAAAATTTGAAACTAGAGATTAAAGATTAACTAATGAAAACATCAATTCACCCTCACAGGCTAATTGACCATCAACTTCTGCACGTCCATGCATCTTACCAAAGCGCTTGCGTGCAACTAGTAGCTCGGTAGTAATAGTTAAGCGATCGCCCGGAACTACAGGACGGCGGAAGCGAACTTTATCGATACCAGCAAATAGTGAAAGTTGATTTTCCATCCCTGGTAAATGTCTTAGGACGATACCACCGACTTGAGCCATTGCCTCGACAATTAGTACACCAGGCATGATCGGTCTTTCAGGAAAATGACCTTGAAAGAATGGTTCATTAAAAGTGACATTTTTAATCCCTGTGGCAGATTTATTTGGCACAAAATCAATGATCCGATCAACTAGCAGAAATGGGTAGCGGTGAGGCAACAATTTCTGAATATCTTCGATCATTAAAATCTGATTAGTTACGCTATTGGTACTATCAGTATTGAGTTCAGCACTATTTATGGTGGGTTCTTCGGTCAAAGTTGACATATTAACTAATTTTGCATAGGAGGGAAATAAATTGTGGGGCTATAGCTTTTGAGCTAAGGCGATCGCAAATTCAGCATGAAGATTATGGCTAGCTTTATAGGCAAGAATATGCGCTCTCGGTAAGAATCCTAGCAAGCTTAGGTCACCAATAAGATCTAAAAGTTTATGACGACATGGTTCATCGGCAAAACGTAGAGGCGGATTGATCCAGCGCTCCGCATCGCAAACCAGCGCATTCTCTAGGCTTCCGCCCTTGATTAACCCTGCGGATCGAGCTTGGTCGATATATGCTGCAAGCGTAAAAGTTCTTGCTGGGGCTATTTCACTAGCAAATCTTTCGCTGAAGTTAGCGATCGCAGGTGACCAGCTAAACCACTGCTCACCGATCGCCTGAGTTGGGTATTCAATGCCATAGGTGAAGCGCAAAGTATCCGCAGGTATCGCCGTGACAAAGCTATCACCTTTGGAAACTGTAACTGCTTCGGGTAGAGGAATTAGGCGATCGCCTTGTACTTGAGTTGCTATCCCAACTTTAGCGATCGCTTCCACCCAAGGCAAAGCCGACCCATCAAGGATCGGCAATTCGGGGCGATCGAGTTCAATACAGGCATTATGCACACCCATGCCAAACAGAGCTGACAGCAAATGTTCGACCGTGCGAACACCTGTGCCATTTTGGCGCAGCTCCGTTGATAGCTGCGAAGCTGCAACTACGGTTGTGTCCGCAGGAATTTTTGCCTCACCATAGATGAAATAGCGACCTGAGTTGACGGGGGCAGGACTGACAGTCACAGAAACTTGCTCACCACTATGCAAACCAATCCCCGACAACGAAAATGGGGAGGCGATCGTCTGTTGGTAGAGCATGACTAGAATTTTTCTCCTAGACCAAAGCTAAACTGTGTACCGCCATTTGAGCCGATGCCATAGTCCACTCTGATGGAACCTAGCGGCGATTGTACCCGTACACCAATGCCATAACCTGCACCGTTACCTGGTTTGTTTCGCGCTCCTGCAGGATTGCCTGGTACTGCCGAAGCTGAGCCTAGATCAGTACCATAATCAAAGAACAAGACTCCGCCAACGATATTAAACACAGGGAAGCGATATTCTGCCGAGAAGATGCCAAAACTGCGACCGCTACCAATTTTGCCTTCATCCCAACCCCGAACTGAGTTGCTACCACCTAGTTGAAAGGCTTCGTAGGGTGGCAAAGTACCGATTACAGTCCCTGCTTGGATGTTGAAAGCAAGAGCCTGTGTACCTTCAGAGAAGTTCAAGAAATTAACGGGGATAAAGTAGCTGTAGCTAGCACGAACCCGATTTAAGAAAACTGAACCTAAACCAATGGGAATCGACTGCTCAGTCGCAATCCGAAATACAGAGCCAGAAGATGGCTTAATCGGATTATCGCGTTGATCGGTGGCATAGGCAAATTGCAGTAGTAGTAAATCATCTTGCCCAGTCCCGCTCGCGGAAAGAGGATTGCCCAATGAGTCAGTTGGTGATATCACATTACTGTTGCTGTTGGTGATGCTGACTCGTTCGTAGCGTAAGCCCAGTGAAGCCGTCGTGGCTGTGCCAAGAGGTCGTGAGAAACTAAAACCTGTACCAAGTCGGTTGATCCGAGGGCTAACGTTGTCAGGTCCAATACCAATTGGGGTATCAAAAATATAGCTGAACAAACTACGGTTAAAAATATTGGCAGTAAATGAAGTGCGATAGGGGTCACCCGCTAGCCAAGGATCAGTGAAGTTGAGGTCAAATAGTAATTCGCGTTCACCAACTTGAATGTCTAAACCGAGCTTTTGGTTATTACCGCCAAGGTTTTGTTGTTGAAAACTAACCGTACCAAATAAACCTGTGGATGAACTTAAACCTGCACCTGCGGCGATCGAGCCTGTGTTACGTTCTTTAACATTGACAGTCACGATTACTTTACGTGGATCGGTTCCTGGGGCAAGCCCAATGTTGAGATCTTCAAATAACCCAAGAGCAAAGACTTTTTGTAAATCTCCCTGAACCGTGTTTTTATTGAAGATTTCACCTTCTTTAATCGTCAACTCGCGGGTAATGATAAAGTCGCGAGTAGTACCACTGACTGGTTTGCCTTCATTGTCAACGGTTTTGCCGTCTTCATTGATAAAGGCAACTTTGATGTCTTCGATTACACCTTCAGATACAACGAGGTTAATATTTCCGTCGGGTGTAGCTTTGATATCAACAATTTGAGCTAAAACATAGCCTTTGTCTTGGTAGTATTTTTCAAGTTCTTTAACCCCTGCTTGAATATCTTTGAGATTAGTGACTTTGCCAATCTGTGAACCAAAGATGCGATCAATCACACCTTCTTCTAGTACTTGTGTGCCTTCAGTATTTACAGATTGGAGGACAGGATTTGGTAATACGAAGAAAGTTACGCGCACACCAATGTCGGTATCTTCTGGTTCCGCTTGAACATTGGAGAAAAAGCCTGTGGCAAACACAGCGTTGATATCAGACTGAAGCTGAGTACGAGTTACTGTCCGCCCAGGTTTTGTGGCGATCGCATCATAAATTCTTTGCTCAAGTTCAGGAGGTAAAGGAGGTTGCCCTTCTGGGGTTTTAATGGCAACTTCTCCCACGAGTACTTGAGTTTCAGTTGTAGTTGCTGGAGGCGGAGTGGTAGAAGGAAGGGTAAAAGTTGGTGATGTAGTGGGGGGGATTGGTGTAGTTGGTGGAACAGGCGTGCTTGGCTGAGCAGGCTCTTCCGTTACAGTGGAATCGGGTGTAGTGGGAGGAGTAGTGGGCTGCGGGGTTGGCGCTTGAGCAATCTCTTGCTTTGCAGGAGCAGCCTGTGCCAGCAGAGGACTTGTTAGTAACGTGCTGGATGCGGCAATGGCTGTGAATACGAGCAAGTTTATACGCATAAAGTCTTCCAAACACCTACAGAATATTTAAACAGAATACTGAACAGGAAACTATTGACGGACAAATATGAACAGAAAGTTTCTGAGAATAGTAATAAATAACTATAACTTTCAACACCCCTATATTGCTAGCAGTAATTAACTAAGAACTAAATTTTGTCATGTTGATATCCTATGTTAAAAATCATACCTACCTAAGTTGAAGCCATTTTTCGCAAATTTTCGCAAAATTGCTTTTAGGCGATCGCTGCTAAGACTCGTTTCATCACCTCTTGATAGGCTTCAGCAACATTGCCGAGATCTTGACGAAATCGATCTTTGTCCATAATACGAGCGGTGGGGTCTGCGATCGCCTTATCCCAGAGACGACAGGTATCGGGGCTGATTTCGTCGGCTAGCAGTAAATGCCCATTAGCATCTACTCCAATTTCCACCTTAAAATCAACGAGGATTAGATTGCAGCGCTCAAAAAAAGTTTGCAGATGGTGATTAATATCTAGAGCTAGTTGTTTGAGTTGAGCAACTTGTTCAGGTGTGGCGAGATCAAGCATGGATACATGGGCATCAGTAATTAGAGGATCGCCAAGGTCATCATTTTTATAGAAAAATTCGACTAAGGGCTGCTTGAGTGGTTGACCTTGTGCTAAACCAAGGCGTTTGCAAATACTACCTGCTGCAATATTCCGAACCACAACTTCGATAGGCAATATCTGGACGGCGGCAACTTGCATCTCATTAGGTGAAACTTGCTTAATGAAGTGGGTAGCAATACCTTGGGTTTCCAGATACTGAAAAATGTGTGAGGCGATCGCACAGTTCATTTCCCCCTTGTTAGCGATTGTGCCTTTTTTTAGAGCATTGAAAGCGGTTGCATCATCTTTGTAGCGCGACAGCAAAATTTGGGGATCATCTGTTGTAAACAGGATTTTGGCTTTGCCTTCGTAAAGCTTGGTTCCACTCATGGATAGATATATGGCGATAGTAGTTGCTTAAGTATTCTATAGGATCGCCAACCCCACAAGATATTTGGGGCGCAAAGCGCCCCAAATATCTTGTGGGGTTTAGGAACCAGATTTTTGATGAAGCGACTTAGCCGCTTCATCAAAAATTTACGGTGAACCCCTCAAGTTAAGCCTAGTGCATCCAGTTGAGCTTGGGCTTTTTGCAAAGATTCTTGCCATTCCCGATCGCCAATACTATCAGCGACAATGCCTGCGCCAACCTGTCCCCAGATATGATTGTCAGTCTTGAGTAAAGTGCGAATTAAAATATTCAGATCCATGTTGCCGCGCCTGTCAATATAGCCACAGGAGCCATAAAACAAACTGCGTCGCTGGGGTTCCAACTTTTCGACAATTTCCATACAGCGCACTTTGGGACAGCCCGTAATTGTCCCCCCTGGGAAAGTAGCCCGAATGAGATCGACCAACGTGCGATCGCGGCGTAATGTCCCCACCACATTGCTAACAAGGTGCATCACATGGCTGTAGCGCTCGATCGCTAATAGCTCATCGACCTTAACGCTGCCCCATTCACAAACTCGCCCAAGGTCGTTACGCTCTAGATCGACTAGCATAATGTGTTCGGCTTGCTCCTTAGTACAGCCTAGTAATTCACGCTCAAATTCGAGATCTTTCTGTTCAGTTTTGCCGCGTGGTCTTGTACCTGCGATCGGACGAGTTTCGGCATGGCGATCGCGTAAGCTAACTAGACGCTCAGGCGAGACGCTAATTACCTCTCCCCAAGTTGTGCGCCAATAGCTTGCAAAGGGTGATGGATTAATCTTTTGCAAATGGCGGTATAGTTGCCACCCATCCGAGATCCAAGGATAGCCAAACCGCATCGAGAGATTTGTCTGAAAAATATCGCCAGCATAAATATGCTGTTTCGCTTTTTCCACCATGGCTTCATAGCCTTGTCTCTCTGGCAAATAAGTTGGAGTAGCTTGTATATTGCGATCTTTACAGAGATGGACAATGGGCTTAAGCCCATTGTTTTCTGCACTGCTAAGGCGATCGCTTAATTCGGTTAATTCAAGGCGATCACTAGCGGCTAGCCATACTGTTTGAGTTTGATGGTCAATCACCGCAAAACTAGATGGTTCATACCAAAAGGCTACGGGAAAAGGCAAAGTATCAGGCTTGGTATAGGGCAAGCGTTCAATTTCCCAAGCGAGGTCATAGCCTAACCATCCTAAATATCCCCCTGTAAATGGCAAATGCTCGGGTAAATCAGAATGAGAATTTTGCATCCGCAATCGCAATTTTTCCAAACATGGCAAAATTTCACCAACTTCAGGAGTCCAAAATTGTCGTGGTTTCCCTGCGGCGATCGAATATTTTGCTAGTTTTGAAGAAACTGTGGCTGGACTTTCCAGTAGAACTGCAATCGGTTCGTTAGCATAGAGCGATTCCCATAGATCTGCACCTGTCATATTTGTAGGTAGCGATCTCTGAAGCCACAACCAATCGGTCATAGATAGATTACGTAAGAAGGTATGGTTTTATTATAGAGATGTGGCGCGAAGCGCCGCCTCTCTTTAATTTAAAAGCAAAAACCTATGAATCGCACCTTATTTATTGGGATTCTTGTCGTAATTGGGTTAATGGTATTGGCTAGTTCATTACCGAATAAGTTCTATGGCGCTAGCGATCGCAAGTTCATCATCATCACAATTATCACCTGTATCGTTTCGGCGATCGGCTTAGCAGTATTTTTCAGCATTCCTTTTTTGACCGCAAACTAAAAAATTTGCGAAGCAAATTTTTTAGTACTTTGCCATGCTTGGCTCAACCGCATAGGCATAGGCATCAATACCGCCACCAATATTTTTGACATTAGTAAAACCTTGATTGATTAGCCATTGACACATTTGCGCCGATCGCATCCCATGATGGCAAAGCACTAATGTTTCCGCGTGGGGATCAAATTTTTCCTTAAAATCTACTGACCATTCTCCATATTCACTGAGAGGCAAGATTGTAAAATCAGCGATCGCAGCAATCTCCACCTCATCACGTTCCCGCACATCGATCAGTTGTAAATCTTGGCGATCTCCAGCCAAACGTTCGGCTAGCTCTTGGACAGTAATTTGTATGATAGACATACGTGCAAAATATCTCTTAGGTATGAGTTAAAAAACTAACACAAGTCCCGCTTTTAGTTCAAACTTTAGATTATTGCACTTTGCCATCGCAACAAACCCAAATAGTTTTTTAAGAACCTTGCTTTGCAAGGTTCTTAAAAAACTATTTGAGTACTATAAATTTATTTGTCTAGACTAATGAGCCAGCCCATCGAAGAATTGTTGAGAGACCTCAAAAGTGAAGATGAGGAGATACGCGATCGCGCTACACAGGGGCTTTGGGAAATGTGGTTTATGCAAAAAGGGATGCAGGGCTTGCAAGTTTTGCGACAGAGCCAAATGATGGCTGATAGCGGTAATGTTAGACAGGCGGAGCTGATGCTTACGCAATTAATTCATGCTCAGCCAGACTTTGTCGAAGCATGGAATCGGCGGGCGGTTTTGTTTTATATGCAAGGGGATTACAAGCGTTCCATCAAGGATTGCCAAAAGGCGATCGCCCTTAATCCTTATCATTTTGGGGCAGTTCACGGTTTGGGTTTGTGCTATGCGGCGATCGGTAATTACCACGAAGCGATCGCTACTTTTCGCAGAGCGCTAGAGATTCAACCCTACTCGCTCACCAACCAAAAACTAATTCTCGAATGTACGGCTATGTTGAACTAAGTACTTAAATCGCGATCTCAATCACTGAACTACAAAACTGCATCACCTCTTCAATCCTAGAACTAAGAAATACTAAATTCATCAGTTTAAAGGTGCAAGGTAATGTCAGTAACAACTTTTGGCGGATGTATCTTCAAGTTCTATGCAGTAGCGATCAGTATTTTAGTTTTGGCAAATGCAATCTCGACACTCTAAATGCACCATTTAAAAGTTTTTCAAATCTTCCTACATAGCAAAAAAAAATTAGCTAGTACAAATCAAAAAAACAGAATGCGAGTGGCGACAGCTATAACTATCAAAGCCCAATCCCAAAATTTAATTTCTTGGTTGTCCAGTGATTACTTTATCTCATCTAAGACGGATATGGGTAGAGCTATAGCGAAGCGGCAGTATTTCTACTTAATTCATATTGTCTAGTATTAGTGTCGTATAAATACTTTGCAAGGTATAGAAATGCTTCTATACTTAGACAGAAGGGATATCACAAAAAATTAGGTAATATTAAGTCAATAGCCAGTCACACCTCCTCGTGACTGGCTTTACTAATTTACTGGAGTTTAGACTAAAAAAGGTAAGAAAGGCAGAGTAAAAGAGATACAAACTGCCTAAAGTA
>NZ_NDHW01000085.1 GCF_002251945.1 Pseudanabaena sp. SR411 | reverse complement strand
GATTGATTTTGACTTCCTGCGTCGGCTTCTTTTCCCTCCTTCCACCTATTTACCTAGATGAGCGAATCGGGGAATGCTTGTAGTCATAGACAATCTTCATCTTCATACTACTGATGCAGTTTTCAATTCTATTTCTACATCTAATCTCTTTGGCTGGTTTTAAATGGGATGCTCGTACTGTACTCATCAATCGTTATAGCGATCGCTTGTTCAGTTTTTCAACGCTTGCAAGAATAAGGCGATCGCTGTGAGCATCATCAAGCTTAATCCTGTCCGCCAAAGGATTTCCCAAATGAGGGGGAGATAAGAGAGGAATAGGGCGATCGCGCCAAACATGGCTGATATTGGGAATGCGAGAAATATACCAAAAATGAAAAATCCGAAATACTTTAAAAGTACGATCGTGAACTTCAGCATATGCGTTAATGTCCCAAATACTTAACCAAAAAGGGACAAGGCGATTGAATAACCTTGTCCCTAAAAGCTACTAGAAAAGAAATCTAGCTCTTCTTCGATTTGTCAGCGTTAGCGGCAGCTTGAGCAGCTTGGATAGCGTTAGACTCAGTAGAGCCTCGACCAGTATAGGTCTTACCACCAACACTTAAATCGGCATATTTGCCACCATAGATGCTGTCGCCAGTGTTAATCTTTGCTGAATCAGACATAGATTTATCCTCCTAATGGTTGTTTGTTTTTCGCTCTTTCGAGTTGAAACTAAGATAATGGATTGAAATTCAAAAATCTTAGAATGTTCAAATTTGCACCTGATTAGATAATGTGCATAAAATTTGTGCATGAATGTGCAATTGCTTAGAACTAATGTGCAGATTTACCCGTGGCGGAACTGAGTAGGAAGAGGAGATATTGATTGAGGCTTACGCCTTCGCTTTTGGCTCGAGTGGCTAGGCGCTGATGTAAACCTTTGGGCATCCGCAGCATGAGTTTACCGCTATATTCAGATTCGGAACTAGGTAAAGGAATTTCATCACCGTATTCATAGGCAGTTTCTATCCATAGTTCACGGGCTTCCTTGATATTGGTAACGGCTTCCTCGATAGTTTCGCCTTGAGAAAGACAGCCGTTTAAATCTTTGATTTCGGCAACATATCCACCGTCAGGATCGGGATAGAAAGTGATGGGATAAGTGAGTTTGAGGTAATAGTCTAAGGACTGACGTTGAGAAGTTGATTTATTGGTTTTAGTTACTGTCATCTTTCCAGTCCTCTAAATTGAGAAGTTCTACAATTTTCTGTATATATGTGCGCTTGACTTTCTGCCCGCCTGTTTTGGGGATGGTTAACTGTCTCCCCGATTCGTCTCGAAAAAATATGATGGCTGCCTTTTGACCGCGCCTCGTGAAATCCTAATCCTTCAAGCATGGTGCGGACTTCCTCAAATCTGACTTCTGGCGGACTTGCTAAAAATTTTTGGATTAGTTTGCTTAACTTTCCCATATATTCATAGTATCATAGGTAGTGTCAGCTTTAAGGGTTTAGCGACGGGGTAAAATGAACAAACAGCAATTTTCGGATAAGTTTGAAGAACTGAAAAGCCCTGCTAATGCTGAACGATGGGCGGTGTTGCAATTGTGGTTAGTTGAAGCAAAGTCTGATGGGGAGATTGCCAAAGCTTTAGATAAAGATCGCTCAACGGCTACGCGCAAAATTGGCGAGATTTGCAAACATTTTGGTACGGATGCAAAGGGTAAAAAGGAGCAACGTCAGCATCTTGTGCTTTTGTTTCGTAGGTATTGTTTGGATTTTGAGGTGCATCCAAATGTTTATCCTGATTGGGTAGATGGGGAAGTTAGCGATCGCCCACAAACCTCAACTAATCCCCCAAATATATCTACCCCCAATCGCTCCCCAGAATTAACACCCCTTGAGTTTATTGGACGCGATCGCGATCTAACTGATCTCACAAACCTGAGAAAGCAATACAAAATCGTCTTAATCAAAGCTGGTGCAGGTGTTGGCAAGTCTACATTAGCGCGGGAGTTTTTGCAGACGCAGTTTAAAAAAGTGATTCGGATAGAGATGGGGTTGGAATCGAGGAACGTTACGCCTGCGGAAGAGAAGGTGTCGCAAATCTTGCGGAAGGATTTTGATGAGGAGCCTAGTCGGGATTTTGGGATTAATTTGGATATTTTGCGAGAGAAGTTAGCGGATCGGGCAAATCCTATTGGAGTGCTAATCGATAACCTCGAACCTGCGCTAGATGAGAATTATCGCTTTCGGGAGAAGTTGCGCGGCTATGATGCTTTATTGGCAGTGTTGGGCGATCGCGATGTCTTTTCGTTTACGCTGATCACCAGTCGGCGATCGCTGATTGCTACAAGAGCTAAAGTACATGAATATTCACTGGAGGGGCTAGACATTGCTGCATGGTGGCAATATTTCCATGATTGCGAGAATGGGGTAGAGGCGGAGGCGCTATTGCAGATGTGTGTTGCCTATAACGGTAACGCGAAGGTAATGGATATTCTGCATGGTGCGATTAAGAACCGTTTTGATGGCAATATTGGAGCCTATTGGAGTCGATACAAGGATGCTTTGTTGGCGGATTCGGAACTAGAGACTTTGATTTCTGTGGAAATGGATTGGTTGCGAGACAATCAACCTGATGCTTATAAGTTGCTCTGTCGGATGGGTTGCTATCGCTATCAGGATGTAAAAACTGTGCCTTTTGAAGGGTTGATTTGTTTGTTATGGGATGTCCCTGACTTTCTACGAACGGGGGTTATTGAGTTCTTAAGTAAAAGTTCTCTAAATGAAGTGAAAGGTGAATATTATTTACACCCTGCCATCAGAGAAGCTGCCAAACTGCGATTATTAAGAAATGAAATAGATTGGAGAATAGCAAATTATAAGGTTGCCGAATTTTGGACAGATAGAATAAAAGAAATTGAAACAGTTGATGAAGCTTTAACAGCATTTGAAGCATATTATCATTATTGTGAAATAAAAGATTTCTCTCTCGCAGGTGGAGTTTTAGTAAAAATGAGGAAAAATCGATGGGATAATGGAGAAAAACTTTGTAAATCACTTTATAGATTAGGTTTTCTTCAAAAAACAATTGATGCAATAGAGTCAATAAAAGAAGTTACAGAATCATTTTATATTCTCACTCATATATATAATACTCTAGGTGATTTATACTGGCTTACTGGGAAAATACATCCAGCAATTGAATGTCATCAAATGTCTAGCAATTTTGCTAAACAAGGGCACTGGACTGTTAAAGAGGGATAAGCCTCTCAAAGTATCTCTGGGCAAGCTTTTCACGACCTTGCTACTCAATCACCATAAATCCTTGCTGGATAAGCCTTGTAGCTATTCATCACTTCTTTAACAACCAGTGCCCTAAACAAGTATTAAAACAAGATGACTCTTCGCCAGATATGATTTTTTGGACAAAAAGATTAGTTTGGCATTCTTTATTTAATCAGGGTCTTTGTTATATAGAAATTTTAGAGCTTGATGAAGCTTTTCGTGCTTTTCAATATCTTCATCAAGAGATATTAACTATTGCAGAGCATGGTAACTATGTGGAAAATGGAAGATTCCAGAATGAAGTTATGAGTAATATAGTTTCTACACTAGCTTTAATATGTTCAAAAATTGGAATGAGTGATGAGGCTATTTCTTTAGCAGATTTATGCTATGGAACAGTTTTAATGCCTTCTTACGATTCATGGACACAAGGATACAGTAGATTATTTCTTGGTATGGCATACCAAACTCTTGGTGATTCCAGAAAATCAGAGTTTATGTTTAACAATGCTATCAAATATGCTAGAGAAAGTAACTATAGACAAGTTGAAGGTAAAGCAATCAATGGGTTAGCTGAGATGTATCGTCAAAAGAAAGATTTTCAAAATGCAGTTTTAAGCCATCTTTCATCAATTGAAATATTGAATAAAATAGGTGCTGTTTGTGATCTTGCAGAAGCATATCTTCAACTTGGGCTAACATATCAGGCAATGGGAGAACATGACCAAGCAGAAGAATACAAAGCAAAAGCACTAGAACTTTTCGCACAAATGGAAGCACCGAAACAAATTGAGAGAGTTAACAAAGCCTTTGGAGAAAACATACAATGAATACTCAAATAGTTGATACGATTTAAGAGGATAGTTAAGCGCATGAGTAACATAAATACTTTTGATACAATGAAAGCAGATTTCATGAAAGATATTCACTAAGGTAAATGTAATGTCCCTATTAAACCTTGAGTATATAACCAACCAAGAAGGACAGCCTACCGCAGTTGTCATCCCCATCGAGATTTGGCGACAACTTTTACCCATTGACAACATCTCTCTAGAAAATCTTAGCGGAGCTATAGAAGATTATTGTCTCAATAAAGCAATGGATGAAGGTAAAAGTACTCCTCTTTATTCCCATACAGAATCTATAGCTTTTTTAGAGGATTAAAAACAGAAATTTCTGACAACATAGTAAAAGTCACTCGCACATTACACCGCAAAGAATTTTATCGTTAATTCCCTTAGAAAATGAACATCACTTTAACAAGCATTACTCCAATACTTAACCAACTCAAACGAGAGTTACAAGAGCTATAGCAATCCTAAATGAGTTGTGGAAAAAAGCCATACTTAAAAATCTTCTCAAAGCAAAAGACTTGAAGATGAGTGACTAACTCAAATAACCTCTTCACATTGTCAAAGTTCTTTAGTAAGTGATAGTACTG